>NZ_JAEEGC010000008.1 GCF_019207025.1 Clostridium thailandense
TATACCATTTTAATAAATAAAATATTAATAAATTATATATCTTTTGAATAGGACATTGTCAAATATACTTCACTTGTTTTTCCTACATGTGTTCTTGCGGAATTATATGCTTTGTCACTATCATGATTGCGCAAAGCCTCAATAATTTTATTATGTTCCTCAAATACTTCTTCAAGACGTCCTTGCTTAGTGTATGTTAATTTTGTAAAACTGTTAATATACCCCCGAAGTGTGTTTATAAAATAATATAGATGTGGACTTTCTGCAGCTTTACAAATAATATCATGAAACTTTTTGTTCATTAAAATAGATTTGTCAATATTACCCTCTTTATATTCTTTTAACATTTTATTGTTAACTAAGTTTAATCGTTCTAATTCACCATTCTTTATTTTTGTAGCTGCAATGCTACAACTAAGAGCTTCTAATGCAACTCTCATTAACTGAATCTCTTTAATATCTTCTTTGGTAAATCCTGAAACAACAACTCCTTTTCGTGGAATATGAGTTACCAATTTTTCAAATTCAAGTTTACGGATTGCCTCTCTAACTGGAGTCCTACTTATTTTCAATTGCTCTGCAATATTACGTTCCACAAGTCGCTGACCTGGTTCTAATTTTCCATCAAGAATTGCATTACGCAAAATGGAAAACACTGAATCTCTAATATATCCCGTTTTGTCAAACTTTATTGGTGAAAGTTCATATTCCATCCTAATTTTGCCCCCTTTAAAAATATAACTAAAATCAATAGTTTTTAATTTTTCGAAAAATATATCCATTGACATTTATATTATCATTTATTTCTATTTTATCACAATAATTGGAATTATATTGTAGAATTGTGATATTTTTTTAATTTAATATCAATATTTAAGAAATGTAATAATGAATTTAGTTCCAATTCCCACTTTACTTTGCACTTCAATAAATCCATTATGCGCCTCAATAATAGATTTCGCTAGTGCCAATCCTATACCTACAGAATCAGTTTTTCTTGAAGTTTTTGCTCTATAAAATCTTTTAAATATGTTTGGCAAGTCACTTTCTTTAATTCCTTCACCTGTATCCTCTATTATAATCCTCCTGTAGATAGGATTTTCTATAATAGTTATAGTTATTTTTCCACCTTCTAAAGTATGTTCTATTCCATTTTTAATAATATTAATAAATGCTTCTTCCATCCACAATTTATCATGCTCAAAAAATATTTCTGTACTTTTATTAAAAATTATCTCAATATTTCCTTCAATTGATTTACTTTTTAACGCATCCACTGATTCTTCTATACTCTCATTTAAACTTACATTTTCCTTTACAAATTCTATAGCACCAGCGTCAAGTTTAGCAAGTTTAAGTATACTTTTAATTAGCCAGTTCATTCTCTTAAGCTGGTTTTGATTATTAGTTAAAAACATTCTACTTTGTTCCTTAGTCAACTCTTTACTTAACAGAATATCATTGTATACAACCATTGATGAAAGAGGAGTTTTTAGTTGATGGGATATATCGGATAACAAATCAACAAGAAATTGTTTTTCATTTTTAAGCGCAGTTATGTTGCTCCTAATTATTCCTCTCATGGAGTTAAATGAACTTGATAATTTAGAAAAATCTCCTTCTATATTTTCATTAATGGCTAAATCATAATCTCCTTCAACTACTTTCTTTGCACACATAGTTAAATTTCTTATTTTTTTATAAAAAAATACATATTGAAAATAATTAAATAAAAAGAAAATGAATGACATAAAAATAAATACAAGTATGATACAATAATTATTCATTTTAATAGTATTATCTATATACGGAAAAATTTGATCTTCCAATTCTTTAGTTAAGCCATATTGCTTTAAAATTTTTGTACCTTTTTCTGAATCCTCCTTAGAAATTTCTTTCGTAATAAGCGGTATAATTTCTTTTTCAAGTTTAGGATTCTCTTCTGTCACTCTTTCAGTAATAGCTCCTAGCACCTTAATATAATTATCTTTTAACCTATCATGATGTAATTTTAACGTGACAGATGTAATGCAAAAAAATAAAATCATTAAAAATATGATCATTCCTGAACTCATCTTAAGTTCAGGATTAACAAAGTATTCTTTCATCATTTTCTACTCCTTAGTAACCTCTTTATTCCACTTATATCCCATTCCCCTTTGTGTAATTATATAATTTGGCTCTTTAGGATTATCTTCAATTTTTTCCCTTATTCTTTTAATATAAACGGATAACGTATTTTCATCAAAAAAACACTCTTCCTCATCTATTAATTCTTTTAATATCTCATCCCTCTTCATCACGATTCCTGGCTTATCCATAAATATCAATAAAAGCTTATATTCTTGTGCTGTAAGTATAAGTTCATCTTCATTTTTCTTTACTAATGCTTTCGAAGTATCTATCATTATATTGCCGCTCTTTAATTTATTGCCTACAGCTATAGTTCTATTTCTTCTTAAAGTAGCCTTTATTCTAGACAAAAGTTCCCTCACTCTAAAGGGTTTAGTTATATAATCATCTCCACCTATCTCTAGGCCTAAGACTATATTTACTTCGTCATCGCAAGCGGTTAAAAATATTACAGGAATCTCACTTTTGCTTCTTATATATTTGCATAATTCATATCCATTTCCGTCAGGTAGGTTCACATCTAACAAAATCAAATCTAATTTCTTTGCAATAAATATATATCGTGCTTCCTTAACTGTTGATGCCCTATAAACCTCATATCCTTCATCCTTTAATGTGAATTCTATCCCCATTGCCAATGACTCATCATCTTCAACTAATAATAATTTATCCATATGCCTCACCTCTTATATACTAATAATACAATATTTGTATTATTAGTTAAATAGGGCTGTTGCACTTTACAAATATACATAACCTAAAGTGCAACAGCCTCATTTATTAATAATCCTCTCTGATTGTTTCAATTAAATTTTCCCTTTTAATCCTTGAAAGAGGTGACAACACCGAAATATATGCAATTATTATTGCTGCTATTCCTGCAATAACAATTGCATTCCAAGGCACACTCCAGCTGAACTCTCTTACTCTAAATAATCCTCTATACAGTATAAAGGACATGATCGAACCAATAATCGAACCATATATGCTACCAACAATACCATAAAGTACCCCTTCTAATACGATCATTTTTTTCAGCCCCTTTTGGGTTAGCCCTATAGATTTTAGTGCAGCAAATTCTCTTTTTCTTAATATAATATTTGTAGTTATTGTATTTATAATATTGACACTTCCAATTAAAGATACTACTATAACAAATCCATATATTAATATCTTAGACATTAATATACTTGATTTCGTTGTTCTATTATTATCTATGTTATCTATCACTTTTAATGAAGTATTTGAATTTACTATGTTTTCTATTTGTGTTTTGGCTGTTTCTTCATCTTTTGTATCTTTAATCAATATATTTAATTTTTCAGGCTTTATATCTCTTACTCCAGTTAAATTTTTAGCGACGTTTTCAGTGGTAATCATTTTTAGTTTATTTCCTGGGCCTACAAAAGGATCATATTCAAGTATGGCCATGACCTTGACACTTTTTACATTACCTTTTCCAAATTCTATTTTACCTTTTGAACTATTATCATATTGAACACTTATTTCATCGCCAACTTTTAAGTCAGTAAGTGGTCCAAAATAATCTTTTTTCTCCTTTTCTTTATAAAGTCTGCTCTTCTTAACTAATATCACTCCATTTTCTTTATTTAATTCGTCAACATCAATTTTTCCTGATTTCAAATATTTTTTACATACCTCTATAGAATTGTTATCATAAGCCAAAATAGAACTTGATAGCAAAGTTTTATTACTACCCTTTAATTCGGTTTCTTCATATACACCCTTTATATTTTCAATTTCTTTAATTTTGCTGCTTGGATTAATTGCGGCCCGAAAACTATAAGGTTCATACATTTTGTATATTTTGTCAACTGATCTAATTGATTTAATCTTATCAATTAGATCATCATTTATTGATATAGATTGTTTTTGATTTGCTCTGTCCGGTATAACAGAAAAATGTATATTTTTTTCTTCATTAAGATCTGTATATATATTTAACGCCATATCCATAAAGGATTTAAAAGTAACAAATAAAACAACACTTATCACTATAGAAAATACAGTAATTCTATATCTTTTTCTATTTCTCTTTATATTTTTGGAAGCCATTACTCCCTCGAATCCAAATATTTTTCCACTTATTTTACTTTTTCTTCTTTTTATTTTCTCCTTTGTTATAGAATTTCTACTGCTTATAGCTACCAAAGGTGAAATTCTTCCTGCAAAGAATGCTGGTATCAATGCTGATACATATATTGATAATACTCCAATTATAACACTTATTATTAAAATTTTAGGTTCTACTACCATTTTTATAATAGTAACAGAGTTTTTCCCAATTAATTTGAATACAAAATTTATTATATAAATTGCTGTAATACCACATAATAATCCTAATGGAACTCCTATTGCAGTTAATATAGTAGCTTCTCTTAATACAATTTTCCTTATTTGCTTAGGAGTTGCCCCTACTGCTCTTAAAAGTCCAAACTGCTTAATTCTTTCTACGACACTAATTTGAAATGAATTATATATTACTGCTATAGTTGATATTACTACTATCCCAATTATTATAGCCACTACCATATAAAAACCAGTATTTACAGAATTATTGTTTCCCGCACCTTCCATGGTAAGAACATATTCATTTAATTGAAATTTTCCTGGTTCTCCTAGTTTTATTAATTCATCTACCGCTTTCTTTAAATTAGTTTTGGAACTTATCTCTACCAATAATACTGCATTCGTCTTGCTAATATTATTATCCTTAGATACTATCATCCCTTCATTTTTAACTTGATTTGGTATATTATCTTCTAATATACCAACTATTTTATACTCCTTATTATCAAATTTAATTTTACTTCCTATATTAAGAGTTTTATCCATTGAGTTTAATACCCATCTTTCCGCAACCACTTCATCTTTACTTTCTGGCATCCTACCTTGCTTTAATTTACAAGGAGCAAGTTCTAATGCCTTATCTGTTACAACTACTTTTTCAATCTTTAACTTTTCACCTATTTTTATACTTCCTTCTTCACTATAAAAACCATATCTTGAAACCTTAGGATTGTTCACTACCTTTGAAATCATATTTTCATTTACTTTCGAAAAAGCAATATGCCAGGAACCATATGAATTTTTCATATCTTCTACTTGAGCTGCCTGCATTCCCTTAACAAAAAGTCCAATGGAACACACCAAAGCAACAGATAAGACTATTCCTATAATAGTAAGCAGCGTTCTTTTTCTGCTTGTTTTTAAATATTTTACTGTAAGTTGTTCATAACCAGTTATCATTTTATATCCACCTCATATTCTTTACACTTAACGCACCAATTTTTATGCCCCTAAGTTACTTTTTAGATGCTTATCAGAGATTATTTCACCATCTTCTATTGTTATTACTCTATCTGCCATAGCCGCTATGCTGACATCGTGAGTTATAAGTATCAATGTCTGATTATATTTTCTAGCCGTAAATTTTAATAAATCAATAACTTCTTTTGAATTCTTGCTATCCAGGTTTCCCGTAGGCTCATCCGCAAGTATTATTGAAGGCTTATTTAATAGAGCCCTACCAATAGACACTCTTTGCTGTTGACCACCTGAAAGCTCTGATGGAAGATGATTTTTTCTTTCTTCAAGTCCTAACAGTTCAATGATTTCTTGTAAATAACTTCTATCTACTTTATCATTATCTAATAGTGCTGGAAGTGCTATGTTTTCTTCAACATCCAAAACTGGTATTAAGTTAAAAAATTGAAATATAAATCCTATTTTTCTTCTTCTGAATATTGCCAGATTTTCTTCCTTATAATTGTAAATGCTTTCTCCATCAATTATAACTTTACCTTTACTTGGCCTATCTAATCCTCCAAGTAAATGAAGAAGTGTACTTTTACCAGATCCAGAAGCCCCTACGATTGCTACAAATTCACCTTTATTTACCTGTAGACTTATATCTTTAAGAGCCTCAACTTTATTTTCACCTTTCCCATAGGTTTTATTTAAATTTTCAACTTTTAAAATTTCCATTTTTATCTCTCCTATACTTTTCAAATTCTATATTTTAATTATAGCTATCTATTATTTTTTACTCTATGTCAGTTACCTTACAAAACAAAAAAGCATCTTACAATTTAGTAAGAATCTATATGTTCCCTATATAAGATTTTTAACTCTAATCTAGTATACACCACACAGGTCTGTCACACTATAGAGAAGAACCGCGGAGAGTTAACACTTAGGTTTAAGACAACCCCCTTTTTATTTTTATTCAACTATGCAATTTTTTCAATATATAATCATATTATTTATTAATATTAATTTAATTATAAAGGATGATATTATGGATTCTAAAAATCTCATGGAGGCTATTAATGAAGTAAATCAAAGACTAGAATATGAATACAATAAGTGGAATGCAACGGATGACTCGTACATAATTGAAGAAAGCATATGGATAATAAAAAGCTTGGAAGTACGACTTAATAATTTGTACACGCAGGCAAAGAAATATAGGATTTCCTCTGAAGAAATAACGCATATTGTTTTATGAAATTTTTTTATTCTTAGAGATCCAGAGCATTATCTAATTCTAAAGTCAAGTTGTTCAATTTAGATTACAGTAATATAAGTTTATACTTAAAATTAATATTTGAAGATAAAACAAAAGCTTGCATGTCAAGCAAGCTCTTGTTTTATCTTCAAATATTATCTTCTATTTAGAGTTCCTTTTTTCCCTAAATTAAAAACTTTCCTATCATTTGCAGCTGAATTAATATCTGTTCCAAATCTTTTTTCTTTACTATAATCAGTGAATATATTAATTTGTTTTTATTAATAGTAGTATTACCTTTATTGATAATTCAAATTTGTGACAGAGTTTCTTGTTCTTTTTGATTTATACAATGCAGAATCTGCTAAATCTACAAAAGTATCTATTTCTATTTCATCTTTAACAGAGGCAATTCCAATACTAATTGTCATTTTAATTAATACATTATTATGGTAAAAAGAATAATCCTGTACTACATTTCTAATTCTCTCAGCTATGTTATAAGCTTCTTCGTGGGTACTCTCTGGAAGAATTATTGCAAATTCATCCCCACCCCATCTTATTATATTATCACTTTTTCTAATCTTTTGGCTTAAAATACTTGCCAATTGCTTGACCAAACTATCACCAGCAATATGTCCATAAGTGTCATTAATAACTTTAAAGTTATCTATATCTATCATTAATAAAGAAATTCTATAATTAATTTTCTTTAGTTTTTCTATTTCTTCACTCATTCTTAAATAAAAAAATCCTCTATTCTTCACTTTTGTAAGTGCATCTTCATAAACATTTCTATGCAAATTTTGAATTAACCTGCCACATCGAAATGCAAAAGCAACATCAATTAAAGCTACAGCTAACCATATTGCAAAATACCACCTTTTTTCTACTTGCAACGTCAATATATAACCTAGCAAATGTACAGCTAGCACGTTAGTTGCTATAATATATGGGGTAAATTTTATAAAAAATTTGTCCATGTAAAGTACTCCTAATTAAACTATTCTTAATATACATTGTATCATATTTACTAATAGATCTAATTGAAAATGATTACTAAATTTCATACAAAATCTGTTATAGCCTTATGTATTTACCTTGTGAGTGCATCCTACTCATAATCCACATCCACAAAATCACATAGAATATCGAAAAGTATAGTGAATCAAGCCATTCACCAGCCCAAGGTGTTATAAATTTAAATGTTATCCAGGGACAAAAACCCAAAGCTTCTTTAAATTGTTTATCATATATTGGGACTTTCCAAAGAGTTTTTCTTATAAGCTCTGAAACTAGATAAACAAATATAGGACTACTGCCTAATGCTATAAATGGTTTAAAAATACCATCTTTCTTACAAATATCACAAACTAGATGAAGTAAGGCTATACTTAAGGCGGCTACTCCTGCTGTTATCAATATAAAAGAACTTGACCATATCATTTTATTAAAAGGAAAAATCTTGTTAAATAAAAAAGCTCCAGCAAGGTTTGCAATGCCTAAAGCTGCTATATTTAAAACTTTATTGTAGGGAGTACTGTTCTTAAAAATTAAAAAATGTCCTATTACACATCCTAATGTTCCGGTAGAAACTGATGCTATTGTACTAAGAATTCCTTCCGGATCTGAAGCTTTAAGGGCTAAATGGCCTTTTAAAAATTTAAAATCTATTCTTCCGACTAAATTTCCCTCAGGTTCTAATCCGTAGGGCTTAAGTACTATATAATACCCTATAACAATCACTAACGAAATAGTAATTAAAGATGCTATTATTAACTTATCTTTGTCTGTAATATGTGTTATTGCTAAATAAACTAGCGTAGAAATTAAATATACTATACCTATTCTTTGTAAAACTCCAGGTATCCTAATAATGCTTAAATCAAATAATGGAAACCCATTTAAAAACAGTCCCAATGCTACTAATACTAAACTCCTAATAAAAACTTGCAAAATAATATGATTTATTTTTGTACCAGCAGCCTTTCTCTTTTCCATAACGATAGGAATAGTCATTCCCATTACCAAAATAAAAAAGGGAAATCCAAAATCAGCAAAGGTCAGTCCATTCCACTCAACATGTCTTAATTGTACATAGTTTCTGTCTCCGTTCCCAACATTATTGCATAAGACCATCATAGCTACAGCAAATCCCCTTAGCACATCTATTGCTTTAATTCTTAAAACCACTTTCCCCACATCCTTACACTTAATATTATATTTTACATTAAAACATATTAAATGCAAAACTGTCAATTAAGACTGCTTAGCCAACTATAATCTAAGTTAACAGACCTAAATATTTTCAATAAATAAAATTGAAGGTAAGTTATAATTGTCACTTACCTTCAATTTTATTCATTTTCTTTATAAATTTTACTAATCATCACCCAATATCAACTCTTGTGCATTTGGTAAAGTTTCTATCCATTTGCAAAATTCTCTCCACTCAGGTAGTCTATGATTTTTTCTTTGGGAATATACAGTTTTTAAAGCTCTATAGTTTGTAGTCAATCTAGCAGTTAATTCAAATCCAGCAGGATTAGAATACAATAATTTCAAATAATCTTCTGGATCTTGAGTTTTGTTGTATGTATCTTTTAATTCTTCCATTATACTAATAATTCTTTCATCTACATATTTATTATATTGTTTTCTTAAATCAAATTTGCTTATTCTATGCATAGTTGATTGTGAACTTACGAATTCAATAAATCTATATCTTTCTAATTCAACCCATGCCTTATTTGTAAAGGTTAAATCAAAATTCACTCTAATACCTGTTAAAAACTGATCATGAGCAGTTCCTTTTTTACATGAAGCTAATTTTACTGTAGTATTTACTATTTCCGATGAACATTCATTTGTATCAACTGCCATAGGATATTTACTAGCCTTTACACATTCCTCTAAATCATAAATTTTTACATTTTCAATTTTCATAATAATATTTTCTTCCTTTCTTTATGCAAATAATTTTTATTTAATTTACTCAAATGAGAAAATTTCATATTTCAACGCTATCAGCATTATATATATTCGACAAAAAGCTCATTTTTCCTTTTCCAATATTATAATTTTAATAATGACTTTAGCAACATATATTAGTTTAACATTATCTACTGGAAAATAGAAAGAGCCATTTTTAGGCTCTTTCTATTTTCAAATAAAAATTCTATAATATTGTCTTTAAATTTACTCAAATCTTAAAGCGTCAATAGGTTTAAGATTTGATGCTTTATAAGCTGGGAATATTCCAAATATTATTCCCACCGCTAAAGAGAAAGAAAAGGCTACAACAACTATTGGTAGTGAGAAAGTCATCGACATTCCAATAGCCGATACTACCCATCCTATTCCTAATCCAAATAGTACACCAGATATTCCCCCTAATGAACTTAAAACTAACGCTTCAATAAGGAACTGAATCAATATATCTTTCCTTGTCCCACCTAATGCTTTTCTAATACCTATCTCTTTTGTACGTTCCGATACAGATACCAGCATAACATTCATTACACCTATTCCACCTACTATTAGGGATATAGCAGCTATGCCACCTAATAAATATGTCATAGTACTGGAGATTGAATTCATTGTATCTAGCAGTTGTTTCTGACTCATAACTCTATTATTGTTATCAGTTGATTTAAAGAAACTAGTTAGATAGCTATTTATTTCATTAGTTACTGAGTCAACGTTCTTTTCATCAGAAGATTTTATATAAACAGTCTGAACATTTCTTGTACCTGCAAGACCTATAGCTGTAGTTGATGGAATAATCACCATATCATCTGTGTTATTTCCCATGGAACTTCCTTGAGACTTTAACACACCTACAACCTCATAAGTGTTACCTTTTATATTGAGTTCTTTTCCAACTGGACTCTCTAACCCATAAAGCTGCTGTGCTATATCTGATCCTAAAACAGCAACCTTGTTTCTATAATCTACATCTAAATCTGCAATAAACCTGCCCTCTGCAACATTCATATTTCTTATATCAAGAAAATTACTAGTAGTTCCTGTTACTAATGTGTTTTGAGAATTTTTATCAACTTTAACAGTTGTATTTGTGGATATGACAGGTGCTACCTTGTCCACTCCTTGTATTTGCTCAATATCTTTTACATCATCAAGAGTAAACTGTTTAGTACCGTTACTTGATGTGTTTGCTGCAATAAGATTTGTTCCAAGTGATTGAACCTGAGAAGTTATTTGTTTTGTTGATCCGCTTCCCATACCTACTAATACAATTACTGAGGAAATTCCTATAATAATCCCTATCATAGTAAGGGCAGATCTTAATTTATTATTTTTTATATTCTTTAAAGCTAATTTTATTGTTTGAAAAAATCTCATTTAGCTTCCCCCTTTACGCATAAAGCTTGCCATCTTCTATAGTAACAACTCTCTCAGCTTGTTCTGCAACCTTGGGATCATGGGTTATTAATATTATGGTTTGCCCTTGTTTATGAAGTTCCTTTATAAGTTCCATAATTTCTTTGCTAGTTTTACTGTCTAATGCTCCTGTAGGCTCGTCTGCTAGTAGTATCTTCGGATTTCCAACTAATGCTCTTGCAATAGCTACTCTCTGCTGTTGACCTCCTGAAAGCTGATTAGGTCTATGATGTTCTCTTCCATTAAGCCCAACCTTTTCAAGATATCCCATTGCAAGTGATCTACACTCTTTATCATTCATCCCCCTATATAAAAGAGGAACTTCCACATTTTCTACTGCATCTAGTTTGTTCAGCAAATTGAAGTTTTGAAATATAAAACCTATTTGCTTATTTCTGATTCTAGCTAATTCTAATTCATTTGCTTTATCAATATTTACGCTGTCAAATATATAGTTTCCAGTATCAGCCATGTCTAAACATCCTAATATATTCATTAATGTAGACTTACCTGAACCAGATGGACCTATAATAGACACAAATTCATTTTCTTTTATACTTAAATTTATATTATCTAAGGCTTTAACCACCGTATCTCCCATAGTGTAAGATTTACACAAATTGTTAATTTCTATCATTTGAATTCTCCTTTCTCTTTTACGCTAAGCTTACTAGGCTTTATTTGCTTTGACTGCTGCCTTGACTTCCAGATGTTTTATTATTTCTTGTACCGCCACCTTGCATCATTTGGAAGTTCCCCATACCTTTTAGCTTTGATGAATTGTTTGAAGAACTCTTAATCTGTGGTAATTCAACTGCCTGCCCAGCTACTAATCCATTAGTTATCTCTACTACTCTTCCATTACTAATACCTAACTCAACCTTTTGTAATGTTGGTGATGCATTTTCTTTAGGTATCATGACATATTTTTCTCCTTTAATATCTCTTACTGCTTCTACCGGTACTGCTAACGCATTGTCTTTAGATGCAGTAACTATAGTGGCTTCTGTAGACATTCCTACCTTTATATCATTTACATTGTCAAAGGTTATTGTTACATCAAAATTTGAAACTCCATTAGAGTATGTTCCTTGCTGGCTGATATCTTTAACGGTTCCAGTAAATTTTACGTCTGGGAAAGCATTAACTTTTATGTCTGCCTTTTGACCAACTTTTAAATCCGGTAAATCAGTTTCATCCACTGATATTTTTGTATAAAGATTTTTATTATCAAAGGTTGTTATAAGTGCCTGAGATGCATTCACATTATCTCCTGCACTTACACTTATATCACTAACAACGCCGTCATAAGGCGCTACAATAGGGTCACTTCCATTTACAAAAGTTATTAGCTCCTGCCCCTTTGTTACAACCTGATTTTTACTTACTAATACTGAATCTATTGTATCTCTACTTGCTGCTTTAAGAACATCTGTTGATGATGATTGAACACTTCCTGAGCCAGAAATTGATTTTTTAATATTCTGTACTGACGCCTTTGATGTGGTATACTGGGAAGTTTGACTTTGGGCTGCTGCTTTAGCATTGATGTTTTTATATACTCCAAATCCTCCAAATCCTAATACTCCTACTAATATTATACTAATAGCTACTTTTTTCATAATTATCTATCCCTTCTATATAATTAAATTTAATGTCCCTCGCTATGGGTACTATTATGATACTGAAACCTTAACTTATCCTTAACTAAATAACTTTTATTCTATAGTAATAACTACTAAAAATGTCAAAGTTGCATTTTAAAATACTCCAGTAAGAGATAAATAATTATTTTATTCAGTGAACTTCTACAACTAAAGTCTTATACATACTAAGCACAGTATGTATAAGACTGTGGAAGCTGAATAAGCATGATAAAAAGTAAACTTTCTATCATGCTTATTCAGGTTCCACAATCTCTTTATTTAAAAACTAAAATTAAAACTCTATATCTAAATTGTTGACAAAATAATTTCATTGATCAATCTGGAATACAGTTATTATTATGTCGATTAAAATTTATTCTAAACTAATTAGATTCCGTTACTTTCAAGAAAATCACGAAGTAAATTCATACAAGCAGCCTTTCTGAACTCTGCAGAAATTCTACCTCTTATTGGTACGATAGCTTTATCATAGGCTGCAAGATATTCTTCCTTAACAGCCTTTGCTTCTTCAATAGTCTTGCCAATAAGCATTGCATCAATATCTGCTCGCCTAATAACAACATCACTCACTGCACCAAAAGCTGTTATACAATTACTAATTTTGCCTTCTTTTTCATTTAATATGGCAGCAAAAGCTACTCTAGAAATTGCCAAGGACTTTCTTGCACCTATCTTCTTATAATAGTAATTATTAAAACCTACTTTATCCATAAGAATCTCAACAAGTAATTCATCTTTTTGCAGAGAGGTTTTCTTTCTACCGAGATAAAATTCATTAATAGGAATTACACGTTCACCTCTGCTACTAACAATACGAAGTTTAGAATCTGTAGCAAATAATACTAGTGCACTATCTGCCTTAGGAGATCCATTACATATATTACCTCCTATAGTACCAAGATTTCTTATTGCTGGTGCTGCAATCTGAGCTAATGCTTCTTTTAAAATAGCAGGAACTAACTCACTCTCAATAATATCAGTAAAGTTACATGCCGCTCCAATACGAATATATTCATTATCCTCCACGATATTTTTCATCTCTGACACTTTATTAAGAAACAAATATGTTGCGTTCTCATCTGCTTCCACCATTAAATCAGTACCTCCTGCATATGGAGTAACAGCCTCTCTTGCACGAATTTCCAATGCTTCTTTTAAGGATGTTGCCTTATATCCATTTACCATAAACCCTTCCCCTCCTTTGCTGCAATATTAATAGCCTTAACTATAGCATTATAGCCAGTACATCTGCAAAGATTTCCAGAAATACCATCACGAATGTCATTTTCAGTAGGGTTTGGATTCTTAGCAAGAATACACTCTGATGCAAGTATCATGCCAGGGATACAAAAACCACATTGCACAGCACTTACGGATGCATATGCCTTATCAAGGACCATAAAACGTTCAGTTTCTCTATATCCTTCAATGGTTACGACAGCACTTCCTTCAATACTGCCCATAGCTACCATACAAGAGTTAGCTAGTCGGTTATCAAGAATAACAGAACAAGCACCGCATTCGCCTTCTTTACAACCACACTTTACACCAGTAATACTAAATTCATTTCTAAGTACATCCAGCAAACGCTCATTTGCTTTTGCAGCAGACGCAACCTCCTGTCCATTAAGAATAAATTTTATCATTACTTAAGCACCTCCTGTAAAACTCTCATGGTATCTTCTTGTGTGAATGGTATTTTATTTAAATTTGCGCCAAGAGCATTTTCCATAGCCTCAACATAAGCTGGAGCAGCACCAACTAATGGAAGTTCACCAGCTCCCTTTGCACCATATGGCCCATGTGTATATGGGTTATTCATTATCTCAGTTACAAGATTTGGAACATCTACTGATGTAGGAATGATGTAATCACTAAAACTGTTGTTACGAATCATACCTCTATCATTATAATCCATTTGTTCCATAGACGCATAGCCAATACCTTGAAGGAAACCTCCCTCCATTTGCCCCTGTATAATATTCATATCAATTGGAACACCAACGTCAAAAATCCCCCATGCTCCAAGTATATTAGTAGTAGCAGTAAGTGTATCCACTTCTACTTCAATAGCATTAACAGACCAAGAATAGGTTGGATAAGCGTCTCCCTTGAACTCATCAATACTAAAAGGAATTACAAAATCAGGCTCAGCAAAATGTTCTTCTACAACTTGTTCTTCTCCTGGTTTCCATTCTTTTTTAAGCTTTTCTGCCGCACGCTTAAGCAATCCCCCAACTGTCATCAAGGAACGGCTTGCTACTGTCGGACCTGAGTCTGGTACACGGTCTGTATCAGGATTATTGATAAAAACCTGTTCATAAGGAATTCCAAGAGTATCTGCAACAATTTTACTGAAAGTAGTTTTTAGACCTTGTCCTATATCCGAATTACTTGCTAAAATTTCCACAGTATCATCTGAATTCTTCCTTATCTTAGTAACTGCCTTAATGATATCACGTTCTCCACTACCAGTAAATCCGCACCCATGGAAAAACAAAGACATACCAATCCCCTTGCGGTATCTACCTGTTTGATTCTTGTACAATTTGCGTTTTGCACGGTAATCAGTAAGTTCATCAATACGCTCAATCATTTCAGGTAGAGGTACATGAAAATGATACTTACCACTTGTAGAAGTAGAATCACCCTGTTTAACAATGTATTTTTCTTTAAGTTCAAGAGAATCAATACCCATTTCTTTTGCAATATGATCCATAATCATTTCTACTGCAAAGAAGGTCTGAGGTGCACCAAAGCCACGATATGCACCGCAAGGTACAGTATTAGTTTTAACCGCACGACCATCAACACGAAGATTATCTACGCGATACACACCATTTGCACAAATCAAACCGCGCTGTAAAACAACTGGAGAAAGTGTTGTATATGCACCACTATTAAAAAGAACATCAATATCCATACCAGTAATTTCACCATTTTTAACAGCTACTTTATAAGTACTTATAGATGGGTGACGTTTAGACGTAAACTCCATATCCTCTCGTCTGTCAAATACCACCTTAACAGGCTTATTTGCCTTTTTTGCTGCTACTGCTGTTTGACACGCAAGTATAGATGGAAATGCTTCCTTTCCCCCAAAACCTCCACCAGTAATGTCCTGGATAACTTGAACATCCTTAGCGTCATATCCTAATGCTTTTGACACTGCACCATGAACATAATATGGACACTGCATAGAACCACGTACAGTCATTCTTCCATCATGAGGATAGGCTATTATACCTTGTGTTTCAAGATAAGCTTGTTCTTGATAACCAGTTTGGAAAGTCTCAATGAAAACGCGATCTGCATCTTTTAAGGCTTTATCAATATCACCTTTTTCATAATTATAATGAAAGAACACAGTATCAGATTTGCACATATCAAGAACAGGAACTTGCTCTTCATATACTATAACAATTTCATTTAAAATTCTCTCAACTTCTTTTAGGTTTGGTCCAACTACCATTAAAATTGGTTCACCAACATATTCTACAGTATCATTAGCATAAACAGGAGTATCATCCTTTACAATTGCAACGCGATTTACACCTGTTATATCGTTTTTGTCAACAACATAATATCCTTCTGGCAATTCAGGAAGAATAATATTTTTAATACGTGCTTTTGCTTTTACAGAGTGTAACAACTTTCCATAAAGCATATCTTCCATTACATGATCATCCACATAAAGAGCACGACCGTTCATTTTTGATTCATGATCTTTTTTCTTCACAGATTTACTTATAGTTTCCATATAGCTCCTCCTATACATTTATTTGTTATACATTTTTATAAATGCTATAAAATTTATAAACTAGAACAATATTATATATATGTTAATTGTTTTAGATAAATCTCCCTATCCATATAGTGTAGCAGTCTATCATAATCTAACTTTGTATCTGCATCTAACATACAGCCAAAATCCTCAACAGGTGCTGTTACCATAAGACCTTCAAACTGTTTCCACACTTCTCGAAGACCGCCCTCTCCATTAAAGTTAAGAATAAAATCTATGCAGTTCCATGAAATTAGTGGTGGATGCTTTCGTTTTCCATCAATAGTTGGAAAAGCTACCATTGCATCTGTTCTGCACATAGCCTCTTTTAGCACAGTAAAGGTACTAATATGAATCGCTGGCATATCTCCTGGTAGAATATAAAAGGCATCACAGGTATTAAGTACTGATATTCCTATCTTAATAGATGTTAACATGTCTGTTTCTGAATATCTCCTGTTTTGTATAAATATCAGCCTAGAACTGTTATACTTACCACTTAAAAAAGCTTCAACTTCTTCAGCACGATATCCAAGTACCACAATTACTTGACTTACACCAGCATTAAACATACTATCGATGCTGTGTTCAATTATGGTTTTTTCTTTTAATTTTAAAAGTGGCTTAAACGCTTTCATACGGCTAGATAAACCTGCAGCCAATATAATGCCATTGACTTTCATTCAAATTCCTCACTTTCTAAATCAAATAGTATTACGATGCTTTTCTAATATACTATTTATTTTCTGGCTTTTTTATAGAACGTATCTTGCAGCGGGAAGTGAGTACGGAATTTACCATCTAATCTATAATAAGCATGTGCACAGGCAGGCGCTGTCGGAATTAGACATAATTCTCCACAACCTTTTGCTCCATAAGTTTCAGGAATTTTTCCTTTACCTTGTACAAGAATAACTTCAAGTTCAGGAGCATCCTTAGCCCTTATCAGTCCCAATGTACCTAGTTTTGTTTTAGGATAACCTCCTTCAACTTTAAACTCTTCTGTCAAAGCATAACCTATTCCCATGAGCATGCCACCCTCAATTTGTCCTTCAACAGATTGAATATTAACCGGTGTTCCAACATCAAATGCTGCAACTGCTTTTTCAACTTTTCCTTCTTCATTAAGAATAATAACCTGAGCTCCGTAGCTATAACTTACATGGCTAATTGGATTATCTTTTATAGCACCCATTGGGTCTGTTTTTGCAGAATACTCTCCATAGAATTCTCTACCTTCTAAATCAGCTATTGTAAGTCCTTTATTTAATTCTAATTTCAGTTTTTCAGATACCCGTCTTACAGCTTCACCAGTTACTACAGTCTGTCTAGAAGCAGTACTAGTTCCTGAATCAGGTGTACGAACAGTATCTGCTCTTTCATGTACAATAATAGATGGATCTATACCAGTTGTATGACACAATACAGTAGCACACATTTGTGCAATTCCTTGTCCCATACAAGCTGCAGAAGTTCTAACATGTACTTTACCGTTCTCAATAGATAAAATACAACGGCCAATATCCAAATGTCCTACACCAGTTCCGCTGTTTTTCCATCCTATAGCAATACCTGAATATGGATTTGATTCATATATATCCTTAACAGCCTCTAAACATTCTGCCATAGCAACACTTTCATCTGCTATCTGACCATTTGGTAATCTTTGACCAGGCCGAATTGCATTTCGATAGCGGATTTCCCATGGTGAAATACCTACCATTTCTGCTAATAAATTAATATTGCATTCAGTAGCAAAACAACTTTGTGCTGCTCCAAAACCTCTGAAAGCTCCACTAACAACATTGTTGGTATAAACTGACATTCCAAGTATATCCATATTTTGATAATTATATGGTCCACCTGCATGTGTGCATGCTCTTTCTAATACTGGTCCGCCAAGAGATGCGTATGCACCTATATCAGCAATAATAACAGCTTTCATAGCAGTCAAATAGCCGTTTTCATCACAAGCCGTTGTCATTTCAATTCCCATTGGATGACGTTTCGTATGATAATCCAAACTTTCTTGTCTCGAGAATTTTACTTTAACAGGTTTTTTAGTGTGCCATGCCATTAATGCTGCATGATGTTGAACACTCATATCTTCTTTGCCACCAAAGCCTCCTCCAACAAGTTGAGAATGACAATGTACTTTTTCCAATGAAATTTTAAGCATATTTGATATTTCATGCTGTTCATCATATACAGACTGTGAACCGGAATATAATAGAATTCCATCTTCTCCTTCAGGCATAGCAATTGCACACTCTGGCTCCATAAATGCATGTTCTTGATATGGTGTCTGATATTTTCTTGTTACCACATATTTAGAATTTTTAATTGCCTCAGCTGCATTGCCACGTTGAAGCATAGAACGGCTCATAATATTTCCATCGACATGAATTAATGGCGCATCTGATCTTAATGCATCTGTTGGGTGAGTAATCGGTTTCAATTCAGTGTAATCAACTTGAACCAATGCACATACTTCATCAAGCTTGTCTTTATGATATGTCGCTACTAATGCTAATGCATCGCCCACATATCTAGTAGTATTACCTTCTTCAATAAGTACATCCCAATCTTGCTTTATATGTCCGATTTTATTATTTGGAACATCTTTTGCTAATAAAATTTTAACACAGTCTGGATGAGCTTCTGCTTTACTGATATCAATTTTGTTTACAATAGCTCTTGGATATTTAGAACGAACTGCTTTTGCATAAATCATTCCAGTTAATTGAATATCATCTACAAAAATACCTGTTCCATTTACTTTTTCAGCTGCATCACTACGTTTAAATCTCTGTGCCATTTTCAATTCAGTTGGAGCATTTGGAATGTCTAGATTATCTCTAAAATATTTTGCTGACATTAAAATAGCTTCTTCAATTTTCTTATAGCCTGTACATCGACAAATATTTCCATGTATTGCTTTCTTAATATCTTTAATTGTTGGATTAAGATTGACATCTAATAAAGCTTTTGCGCAAATTATCATTCCTGGAATACAAAATCCACACTGAACTGCCCCTGATTCTCCAAAACAATATTCATAAACTTCTTTTTCTCTATAGCTTAATCCTTCAACAGTTAAAATATGCTTCCCTACAAATTTTGATACTTTTTGTACACAAGCTTTTACTGCTTTTCCATCCACTAAAACAGTACATGTACCACAAGCTCCTTCACTGCATCCATCTTTTGCGGAAGTAATCCTTAAGTCATCCCTTAAAAAAGATAGTAATGTTTTGTCTATTTTAGAAATAACTTCTTTACCATTAACATTTAAGACAAACATAAATAACCTCCATGTTTTTATAATAAGTATAACGACTTGCCGCTATGCTTATTATAAAACGGAGGATAATATTCAGCAAATTCTTTGTGAAAAGAAATCGCTCTTAACAAAACTTCTATTTTTTAGAATATTCTTTCAAACTCATCATTTGCATATTGACGTACATTCTGTTCAAATTGCTGATATTTTTTCAAAAATTCAATACCTTCATTTGTCAAATAAGTTTCCCCACCATTGTTGCCCCCATGTTTTCTTTTAACCACTTCATATCCTAATTCTTTTTCTAATTGGTTCAGCATATTCCATGCCTTGCTATAAGACAATGCAATATGTTTACATGCACTTCGTACAGAACCTGTTTCCTGAATTAAAATTAAGAGCAACTTTGCTTTTGAATTAAAAAATAAGTTCTCTTTTTCAATGCTAATTCTAACAAATGGATGTAAAATATGCTGATTATGTTTTTTTGAAAGCTGATCCAATCTATCAATATCATCCGTATCATGAAGAATGCCTTCATCATCTACATCCATCCATTTTCTTTCAACTCCAATATTTTTAATTGCTCCTCTCATCCCCATATTTCCATCATATTCTAGTATTTTAGGAATTAATTCAGAAGATATTAAAAGAGGATGTCCAGTTTTTCCATTATAAGATGGAGAAAGAAGCTTTTCATTACAGTTTATCATTCTCTGAATAGTCTCAGGTGTAAACATAGGAATATTCACTGGAGTGAATATTACCTGATCACATTTTTTTTGCAAAAAATCTAATCCTATTTTGGCCGAATCAAACATCTGTGAAGTTTCATAATATTGATTTCTCAAAAATATAACTCCATAATCAGCTAGATGATGTTCAATTTCTTCCGCTTGATATCCAGCAATCACTACAATTGGCGAAATTCCTACCAACTGAAATGTTAAAACAATCCTTTTTACCACAGAAATAGAACCGATTTTCAGCAGTGGATTTGCTTCATTTCTTCTTGATGTTCTTCCAGCACTTACAATTATACCTGCTGTTTTTTTTTCTGTTTTCATCTCCATACCCCTTACTCTATATAACTTATCTTTTTATAAAAAACAATCATCGTTCTAAAATATTAGCATTTTTGATTTTAATTTAATTTTATACATTATCCTTACAATTTTCAACTAACTTTTATCTATGCAATAGGTTTTGAATCACATTGCTTCCAGCTATTTTTTTACCTTTACTCTTCCAATATTTTTCTATATGATGATATCATGTTTTCTTCCTTCTGCGCCTTCAAGCCTTATATTCAAAACATATTTTCTCATTTAACTCATTTTATTACTGTATATAACTATAGAGACTATATTGATGACTCCCATTGCAACTAGAAGTACTATGCCTATCATATATAAAGGCATAGTTAGTTTTATAATCTCGGCTGCTATTAACATTATAAAAATCATTATAGCGGACATAGTAATTTCAAAAGCAGCATAAGCAGCTTTATATCTTATTAGTTTTTGCATCTCGTCATCTTTATTTACTACACCAATGCTCTTTATGGGATTATTTTCAAAAAACTTAGTGAGAATAATTCCGGCAATACCAATTATAATAAACATTGATGAAAATACTTTAGTAAACCTCATTCCTCCTCCGGTTATTCCTTGACTATTTGAATAAAGATAAATTGCTCCCCCTATCAATCCAATTATTGTCGTCCTAATAAAACCAATAAAATCCACTCCTAATTTACTAGTTCTCATAACTATTCCTCCTCATAAATAAATATTTCTTCAATTGATAAATTAAATATTTTTGAAAGCTTAAAAGCAAGTTGTATTGATGGATTGTATTTTCCTTTCTCAAGGGATATTATTGTCTGCCTCGATACCCCTGCTGCTAAAGCAAGATCGTCTTGTGTGTATCCATTCTTCTCTCTAAGCTCTCTTATTGAATTTTTCACTAACAGCTCACCTCTTCTTTTAATGTAAAGTTAACTTTACATATTTATTATATTCCAATATTTTCGACATGTAAAGCACGCTTTACATGTTTTTGATAAAAAAATAAAGTGGCTGTTCACAGTTAAGTGACAGCCACTTTATTATTTAAGAGCTACTTCAATTAATAACATTATAACTGCAAATATGCCCGTATAGCCCATTAATTTCATTATGAATTTTAACCACTTATCATAGGTTACATCAACCATTGCTAAAGTTGCAAGAATCAAACCTGTCGGTGTTATAAATGCTATTAATCCTTGTCCATACTGATATGCACTTACTATTACGTGTCTTGGCAATCCAACAGCATCTGCAAGTGGAGCCATAATTGGCATTGCAAGTACAGCAAGTCCTGAAGATGATGGAATAAAGAATCCAAGTACGATAAATATTACAAGCATTACAATAATAAATACATATGGATTCATTCCTTGAACTGCTCCTGATGATAGATTAAGGATTGAGTCAGAGATTAATCCTGTATCCATAATTAAGTTAATTCCTCTTGCTACTCCGATAACTAATGCGACACCTATTAAGTCTCCAGCTCCTGCAACAAATTTACTAACAAATTCTTTTTCTCCCATCCCTGAGATTATACCAATTATTATTCCCACAACTAAAAATAATGTAGTCATTTCTAGGAACCACCACTCTTGAGTGGAAACTCCCCAAACCATTACAACAAATGCTAGTCCAAATATAGCTAACATTAATTTACGTCTAAAAGTAAATTCCGGAATACTTTTACCAGCGTAATCCTTTAAGAACTTTTCTTCGATTTCTTCTTTTTGACTATATATTAATGACTTAGTTGGGTCCTTCTTGATCTTTGCACCATATTTTAAAATATATACAATAGTAAATACTGTTGCAATTATCAATCCTATCAATCTTATTGTTAATCCTTGAGTGAAGGATATTCCTGCTGCATTTGAACCAATAACTGATGAAAATGGATTTACAGTAGAAAACATCGTACCAATTGATGATCCCATATAAAGAGCAGCTATACATACTATTGCATCATATCCTGCTGCCATAAATATAGGAACAAGTATTGGATATAGCGCAATGGTCTCTTCTGCCATTCCGAAAGTCGTTCCTCCTAATGCAATTAATATAGTTACAACAATTATTAATACATATTCTTTTCCATTTGTCGCTCTTGAAAGGCTAGAAATTCCCGCATCAAAAGCTCCAGTACTATTTAACACAGAAATACACCCACCAACTATGAATACAAACATAATAATATCAATGGTATCATATACTCCTTTGATTGGAGCTTGAAATAACTCCTTTACACCTTGTGGGTTTTGTTTTACTTTTTCATATGTGCCAGGAATTGCTACAGGTTTACTAATACTTCCATCAGCAAATTTTTGTATATCAACCTTAATACCAAGCTTGTCCAAAGTTTCTTGTTTAGCTGGCATTTCCTGTACAGAAGCATCTGGCTTTGTAACCATAAAAATCTTTTTATCAGAGTCATATTTTAGTTTTGAATATGATCCTGCAGGTATTACATAGGTAAGAACAGCCGCAAAAATTAAAACTATAAATAGTACTGTAAATGCTGTAGGAAAACCCATTTTTTTCTTACTCATTTTTTTATTCATTTTTTCGTCCTCCTCAATTGTTTTTATACAATTATTATACAACTTTTTCTTGTATTCACCAATATAAATTGTAAAAATTATAAATTTTCACCATTTTTTATACTTATTCATCAATTCAACTTTTAATATTAATATATTTTTTGTTGAATCATTAATATTTTTTCAGTTTTACTAAAAAAAATTAAGTATATTTGTATATAATCTTATGTAATTTATGTTGATTTTATAAAGTCAAAAAAATAAAAATTAATATATTTATTGCATAAATATATTAATTGGTGTAATAAATTTCAAAAAAAAGATCTAGTAGCTTATTTCACTACTAGATCCTAAAAATTATTGAAATTGAGTTTTACACTCTAAATAATTCCATTATTTGTTCCTGACTTAAATCTACAAGTCCGCTGCCTTTTGAAAAATCATCTCCCATAAGTTGTGATATAAGCTTTTTCTTTTCCTCTTGGAGAGAAATAATCTTTTCTTCAATAGTACCTTTAGCTATAATTTTTATAACCTGCACTACATTTTTTTGTCCTATTCTATGTGCTCTATCGGTTGCCTGTTCTTCTACTGATGGATTCCACCAAGGATCAAAATGAATTACTACATCTGCAGAGGTTAGATTTAATCCCGTACCTCCAGCCTTTAAACTTATCAAAAATACCGAAGTTTCTCCATCATTAAAGCTTTTAACTGTTTTCATTCTTTTATCTGAAGTCATCGTGCCGTCTAAATAACTAAAACTTATTCCATCCGCAGATATCCTTTTCCCAATATTTTTAAGAACAGATGTAAATTGAGAAAAAACTAATACTCTATGACTTTCTTCTATAGTTTTATTAAGCAGCTCAGCTAATGCTTCTAATTTCCCACTACTTCCACTATAGTCTTTCATTAATATAGAAGGATCTAAACATATCTGCCTTAGCTTAGTTATATAAGCTAGTATTTCTATTTTACTATTTTGAAATTCATAGTCTTTTACCCTTTTTTGAATAAGCTCCACAGCATAGTTTGCATAAGCTTTATAAATTTTCTTTTGCTCATCTTCCAAGTCAACTACTAGTGTTTTTTCTATTTTATCCGGTAATTCTTTTATAACCTCTCTTTTTTTTCTTCTAAGTATAAAAGGCTTTATAAGTCTATTTAAATCTTCCAGTACCTCTGGACTCTCTCTAAGCTTTTTATGATATCTTACACTAAATCTTTTTTCATCATATAAATATCCCGGCATTATAAAATCAAATATAGACCAAAGTTCCATAAGTGAGTTTTCAATTGGGGTTCCTGATAACGCAAATCTATTTTTTGCCTTTATTTCCTTTACTGCTATTGCATTTTGAGAATTATAGTTTTTTATGTTTTGAGCCTCATCTAATATACAATAATCAAATTCAAGATTTCTATAACTCTCTAAGTCTCTTTTTAATAAATTATAAGTTGTAATTATCACATCATAACTTTCTATATTTTTAATTATTTCTTCTCTGTCTTCCTTTAATCCATTAACAACCTTTACCTTTACAGAAGGCGCAAACTTTTCAAATTCACTTAACCAATTGTACACTAATGAAGTAGGCGCTACAATTAAGGATTTGCTCGACTTATTAGATAATATGAATGCAATAGTTTGAAGCGTTTTACCAAGTCCCATTTCATCCCCTAAGATTCCACCAAATCCTAAATAATCTAAAGTTTTAAACCAGTTGAATCCTAGTTTTTGATATTCCCTCAAAATTCCTTTTAAATCTAATGGCACTTCAAACTTTAATTTTTTAGCATTTTTAAGTTTATCTCTTATTTCTTTTAATTCTTTATTCCCTTTTATATATCTAATATTACTTTCCTCTAAATAATCAGCAATAAAAGCAGCTCTATTTTTAGATATTTCAATATGATTATTATCTATATCCTTTGAAGAAACTATATCTAAAAGCTTTAAAAAACGTTTAAGCTCTAGCTGCTCTAAATCAAGATACTCTCCGTTTTTTAATTTATAATATTTAAGATTGTCTCTAAATGCTCTTAATATATGAGCTGTCTCCTGTGGATTGATGCCTGCTATTGTAAAGTCTAATTCAAAATAATTATATTTACCAGCTTTAATATCTCCACTTATCCCCTTTGTTCCTATGTACTTGATTCCTTTAAAATTTTCTGAATAATATACTTCTCCTAGTTCCTGAAACTTAAATATCTCACTTTTAAAGAACCTAAATATGTATTCTTCTCCCATCACAAGGTAATACTTACCTTCTATTTCTTCAAAGCCTAAATTTCTTATAGTGACCTTAACTTCTGTTTCCTTTTTTGAATTTCTATATATAACTTTTTCTTTACAATCTTCAAAGATATTAAATTCATAAGCTCCATATTGCACCTTCACAGTTAATGTAACATTATTTTCTTCCTTATCAAAATAAAAATTAAACTTACACTCTTCCATTACTATTTTATCTTTTATAGGCTTAGATAAAGTAACATTTGGTGATAGCTCATTAAGATCCGGAACTAGTCTCTTCAAAATAGTTTTTTCCTCTGAACTTGGAATTACTACTACTTTTGATTCATTAAAAACTCTAAGGTATGGACTTATCTTATAACAAAATTCATAGTCTGGAAGATATATAGTTGTACCGTATAAAAAAACATCATTTTTGGATCCTAAAACTTCTGGCATTCCCCCTGGCGATTTAAGCACATATTCATCCTTAATTAATTTCAAATCGAACTCTACTGCTGGAGAATCAAATAGTATCTCCGTTTCAAAATTTCTGCAAAAAAAACCTTCATTTAAGTAGACCCTATGTCTTCTTACAACCTGAAAGAACTCTCTAACTAAATAATTAGGAATATTTATATATTTTCCATCTATAATTTTAAATCCATTTCTATTAACATAATTTTGGTTCTTTTCTATTTCTTTTAAAGTCTCAATAAAATCAATAAGTCTCTTATCCTTTGTAGTTAACCTTTGATTTCTCATATCAAAGATAAAATTTTTACCATAGTTTATAGGAACATTATTATACATTCCTACCAAAAATTGATTAATATCCTTCAAAACATAGAGATTACTAGAACTTGTAGTATTAAGCCCTATTCTAAATTCAGCCATTAGATTATGATTCCAATCGTTTTTATCTATGTAAATTTCTATCTTTATCTGTTCTTTATCATTTTCATCCTCTAGAAGTGTGAATAAAAGATTATTTTTATATTCTTTCTTGTCATTATAATTCTCTTCATTCAAAAGAGGATGTTTCGCAAGATCCCCCACCGCCTTGTAGAAAGTTGCTACTAGATGCTTGCAACAATAATTTCTCTTATTAAATTCATTTTTCTCATAATCTCCACAACTACAATAGGTAGAAAATATACTTTTCTTGCTTGTGTCTAGTTCGATTTTCGCACTATATTCATTAAAAAGATTTTCTGAAATCACATTACTGCTTATGCAAATCAAGTTATCTTCACTAGTAATATCTAATGAAGAAATTAAATCATTATTAAATACTCTTTGTCCTTTTAACTGATTTTTCCCGCTGGTTTCTTCATTAAATATTTGAAGTAACATATCTTCTTTCAACATATTCTCACCTTTAGTAAATTTAATTTTCAATCTTTTTATTATAACATAAATTATAAGCTTAAATGTAGGCCAATTTTATAAAATGACCGAAGGAGCTGTTGCACTATAATATGCAACAGCTCCTTCTATTCAAAAGAAAAAGAGCAATAACTTCTCTAAATATATAAGATTATAAACATAATTTCTAAATCATTCTTATAATTTTTAAATTACTTTCCTTAGATAAATCAATATATTCAGATTCAACACTAACAATAGGCTTAGTAATTGCATGTGGAGGCACATATAGAATCTCTCCTGTTCTACCATTGTTTAACATAACCCTTGAACCTACATAGCAGGCTGCCAAGTTTCCTAAAAAAGTACTCATTATATGTATATCAAAACACTCTATATTTTCCTTTTGAAGTATTTCAAAAGCTATAAAAGGCGTTTCTCTATGCCTATAAATCCTCTCTGAAGTAATTGCATCATAAGCATCTGCAATACCAATTATCTTAGAATATAAACTTAATTCATCTCCATCTTTTCCCATAGGGTATCCTGATTTATTCATTCTTTCATGATGTAACAAAATTGCCTCTTTTACTTCATCTGAAATAATATGTATTCTCTTTACCATGTTATATCCATATATAGTATGTCTCTTTATTTCTTCAACTTCTTGAACATCTAATTTTCCCTTTTTATTTAAAATTTCAGTTGGTATTTTTGCTTTTCCTATATCATGAAGCAGTCCAGCCTGCACTATTTTATTTATCTCACTTTTTGTTAGACACAGCCACTTGCCTAGTAGCATTCCATAAAAAGATACATTTATACTATGGCTATATAGATGTTGATCTGCTGTTCTTAGCTCACTAAGACACTTAATAATATGGTATTCATCATTTATAGCATTATAAATTGAATTTGATATTTTATCTATTTTTTGTACATTTACTGGTTTTCCTCTAGATAAATCATTTATAACTTCATTAATCTCCATAACATTTTGTTTGTAATCTTTCTTTAGTTTCAAAAGATTATTATCTATTAATTTAGGTGTTTCTTCATCAGCATTTCCATATATCCAAATATAATTTATATCAAATGCAATAAGTTTATTTTTAATATAATTGTTTATAACTGTATTTTCTACAGCAATAGTCGCACCATATTTGCTTACTACCTTTTGTGCAACTATGTCTCCTAATTTGCACTCTGAAACTAATATGCATATTTTCCCCATGCTTATCTCCTCAAAAATACAAAAATTATTATTTTTCAACTTTTTTTATATAATTATAACACTAAACAATTTTTTTTTCATGCATAAATTAATCATTAATAAATAGCTATAAAAAGACACATCTAAAACTTTTGATAAGCTTTGATGTGTCTCTAATTGCAAACTATTTGTGTTTTTTAAATGCAAATCCATGTAGATACTTCATGCTTTTTCCTTGTGAAAGGCCAATATGCCACTGATTCTTTTTATTCATTGCTGAATAAAATACTTTATAAACACCATTAACCTTTACAAAAGAGGATCTATAGATCTGTTTATTATCCCATGAGTTATCATTTTGAGTTGGTATCAAAACAGTAGTCAAGTTATTAAAATTCAACCCATCTTCTGATGTTCCCCACATTAATACCCTATTATTCAATGCTGCTTCTTTCAGTTTAAATGCAGAAACTAAAATTTCATAACTCAAATCTGTCTTGATTAGATCCAGGTGCCATGGAACATATGAATCAGTTAAGTTTAGTTTAACTTCTTTCGGAGAAGTCCAGTGCT
This sequence comes from Clostridium thailandense, assembly GCF_019207025.1. Classification (GTDB taxonomy): domain Bacteria; phylum Bacillota; class Clostridia; order Clostridiales; family Clostridiaceae; genus Clostridium_AM; species Clostridium_AM thailandense. The sequence goes on from NZ_JAEEGC010000008.1 coordinate 28,812, forward strand.
TACCATCTCCACTTTGTATATACATACATTTTAATTCTTCACTTACATACCACATTTTATATTTATTATCTTCAAAAATAACTGTAGGACTTAAACATTCTTTTACTCCATAAAATGAGACCATTTTTTCCGGCTCCGACCACTTAACTCCATCTTTTGAAGTTACTCTCATTATCCTATCTTCATTATTATAGTAAGTAGCCCTGTACCATAATTCTAAAGTTTTGTTTCCTTGGTTAAATAGTATATGTGGATCACTTAGATGACAATCACTTTGATTTAATCCTGACACCACTGGATTTACTAGTCCATATGGTGTAAACCATTCATGCCCCGTTTGTGATACAAGTATAGAAGGATTTTCATATTTATCATCTCCATTAGGATAAGGAGTAAATACCATCCAGTACTTCCAACCTGACCATTGGTCAGGGAAGTACAAGACTTTAGGATGACACCCTTGATTACTTCCATCATAGCTTACGGTATCTAAATAGTCCTTAGCATTTATGCTATTATAATCACCAAGTATTCCAAGTCTTTTACTTGACAATACATTCTCCCCGCCAATAATTATGACATTATTTATATTAAAACTATTCGATTCTAAAAAGTTCTTCGAGTATGTTTCACCAGGCGCTCCCATCAAAACAAGTGGTGATGAACTACTTTGTGCTACCACAGCTGCAGCTATTGCTGCAGTTGAGTCTTCAATACTTTCTCCTGGAACAATAAATGTACTACTCTGATTTAATTCATCACTAAAATAATTTATTATATCAATATTAGTTGCATATCTATCTTCTCCAAATAGCCTATAAGGATTAGGTAAGCCATTTAGTATGTCATTACTAATAACCTCCTTTCCTCCAACTATATATGATTCTTTTATTTTATTACTCTTTATATATTTCATAGCTGATGTAGTTAATTGTTCTTTGTCTGTAAATATTATAGGTGCTTCATTTTTACCTGCAATCGATGCTATAGATAAAGCATCTGGAAAATCATTTCCATTTACTATAAACACCTTATCAGATTTACCAATAATTAATGCAATATTTGTAGATATACTAAATTTATCTTTTCCTTGAATACGGTATACGCTGTTAGCTATTTTCAATAGTTCATCCTCTGTTTCTTGAGAAATAACATCCTTGTCACCAATTATATAAATCTTTTTAGCTTTAAGTCTTATAATTTCTTCCTTAGTATTTTGATTTAAAGTATTTTTTTCAGTGAACAAAATAGGGCAGTTTAACTTTGAAGCTAATGGCACTGCACTAATGGCACAAAAAAAATCTTCAGATGAAGCAATTACTACATTTTCTGAAGTATCTTTCCATTTATATTTAGAAATCAAATTTGCAGTTTCAATTCTATTAGACCCTTCTATTCGTTGTATGCTTGTTTTGCTAGCATTCATATCTTCTGCTAAAACTTTTGTATTCAAAAAAATAATGCTTAATATAAACATACTAGCAAAAATTATTTTGTAGTTTAATAATTTAAGTACTCTCATTTTAAGTTACCTCCTGAAAATTTTGCCAATTTATTATCGAAGTTTATTTTAAAAGCTTTAGGTAAACGTAAAATAATTTTAAGATATTAAACTATAATTTTTATTAAGGACATATAAATACTCCCTCACAAAATCTTGAGAGGGAGCATATGAAAAAAGTTATTTTAATTTTTTAATTGACCTTAGATTCTTTTAAAATGTCATTGTATTTTACCAATGTTTCCATCATCTTTTTCTTTACATATCCTAAAACATCTTCTTTGACTTCAGATATATTCTTATCATCAAACAATATTTCAATACAATCACTGATATTTTTAACGGAGTATATATGAAATTTTCCATCTTCTACCGCATCTAATACTTCTTCCTTCAATACAAGATCCTCTACATTGGTGTCAGGAATTATTACTCCATGTGTCCCATCAAGGCCATATAACGAACATATATCAAAGAGTCCTTCTATTTTATCGTTAACTCCACCAATCGGTTGTATTTCACCCTTTTGATTTACGGAACCAGTTATTGCCATGCTCTGTTTTATTGGAATTCCTGATAAACTTGACAATAATGCGAGAAGTTCAGCTGCAGATGCACTATCCCCTTCAATGCCTGAATAAAGTTGTTCAAATACAATATTAGCATTAAATGATATTGGTATGTCCCTTCCTACAAGTTCACCTACAAAACCAGCTAATATCATTACACCTTTACTATGAATACTTCCACTCATATCCGCTTCTCTTTCGATGTTAATTATTCCATCTCTTCCAGCAAAAGTAGAAATAGTTATTCTATGCTGCTGCCCAATTGTACAATCTCCATAATCTATAACAGAAAGTCCATTTATTTGTCCAATCTTTACTCCTTTTAAATCAACTATATATTTTTTCTTTCTATACATATCTAACACCTTATTTCTAATAAGTCCATGCATAGAATTTTGTTCCTTTAAGGCTTCTGAAATATGCTTAGCTTTAATCAGCTCACTATTATCCTTTTTAGCATAATAATTTGCAATATCAACTATCTTAAATATGTCGCCCATAGAGGCAGAAAAATAGCTTTTATTTTCTGCAAGTCTGGAAGAAAATTGCAATAATTTTACAATTCCTTCTCTGTTTACATGCCTAATTTTATTTTTATTTATATAACAGCCTATTGAACCTATAAGGTTAGTGGTATTATCTTTATCTCTTTCTATTTCAGTATCAAACTCCGCTTTAACCTTAAATATTTTTTCAAATTCCAAATCATTTTTTTGAAGAAGAGAATATATATAATGTCCTCCAATTAATATTACTTTTATTTTTAAAGGTATTTCTTCTGGATTCAAGGTTGATATAGGTAGTACATCTATATTATATTTCGAATTGTTAATGGTTATATTTTCCAAATTAATACATTTTTTCAACAACTCCCATGAGGATAGTTGGTTTAGTAATTGCTGTGCCTTAATTATAATATATCCGCCATTAGCTTTATGCAAGTACCCTGGTTTTATTAATGTAAAGTCAGTTATAAGATTTCCCATTCTATTCTCGTATTCAATATTACCAAACATCTGTCCTTGTGCTGAGGAATCAGCAAATATAACAGGAGCACCTGAATTTTCACTATTATTTACTAAGACATTAATGTCATATCTTCTAAAAACTGCCAATTTTATGTTCTTAGCCTCTTTTTCATTATCATCTTCTTCAAAAAAGTATGATATATTTTCAATTATATCCTTTTTTACAGCTTCTAAATATGCAACAACTTTTGAATTAGAACCATAATCTTCTATCAGCTCTTCAATCTTTGACGATATGATGGTTTCAGCAATTTTATCGTCAAGGTGCTTTAACTCTAACTCTAGCTTCTTTTCAAGTTGTCTACTCTGCTTAAATATATCTGAAGATATATTTCTAAGCTCATTTACATAAATCTCCATATTCTTTTTTTCATCTTCACTTAAATTTTCAAATTCCTCTTCTGTTAAATCCTTGTCGTCTTTTCGTGCGATAAACATGAATTCTCCAGTAGGTGTTTTCTTCACGCTAAACCCTCTTTTTTTGGCCTCAACATTCAGTTCTCTAGACAGTCCTAAAATAAGTTTCTCATATTCACCTATTATTCTGTTTTTTTCCATCTCATAGTTCTCTGAACTAAAGTATACAGGTACTTCTTTTGCAATATACTTCACTAATAAATTCATCTTTTCTTTAAACTTACTTGCCTTACCTGTTTCAAGAGAAATTGCTATTGGGTTATTAGGATTTTCAAAATTGTAAACATAGCACCAATCTTCAGGTGTAGGCATTTTCTTTGCGTATTCTTCTATTTTTCTTACAATATAACCAGTTTTGCCTGTACCAGTTTTACCAGATATAAATATGTTATATCCTTTGCTCTCCATGTTTAATCCCAGCTCTATAGATTCCACAGCCCTCTTCTGACCTATCACCATATCATAGCATCCCACATTCTCCGTGGTATCAAACTCTGGTATTTCCTTTGTTCCTAATTCTAAATCCTTTCGTTTTAACTCTATATACTCTCTCATAGATTACCTCCAGAAACTTATTTTTTGTACAAATAAATTGATGTTTTAAGTATTGAAATATCTATTCTTTACTATATATATTTCAATATTTATTTTTAAATTCCTGCAATTTCTTTTGATATTTTCGAAATTGTAACAATTTTCTTATTTTCTTATAAAAAGATGTCCATAACTCACTTTATTTACCACTTTTTTAATTCTACAGACAAATATACAGATATTTTCTTTTATTCACATAAAATTTTTAATAACGACTAAACTAATATTATAATTTTCAATATGAAAGGGTGTTTGATTTGAAAAAAAAATTAAATTTGCTTATATTCAGTGGAGATTATGACAAGGCCATTGCCGCCTTAGTTATAGCTAATTCTGCAAGAGAACTTGGAGTGGACGTAACAATATTTTTAGGTTTTTGGGGAATTCTTTTAGTTAGAGATCCAAAAGCTGATGCTCCAGACGATAAGAGCCTTTATGAAAAAATGTTCGCATTTATGACTCCTAAGGGAATTGAAGATTTACCACTATCTAAAATGAATTTTAGTGGTTTTGGCAAAGAAATGTTAAAAGCTATGATGAAGGATGATGAAGCTCCTACCGTTACTGCTTTTCTAAAGGGTGCAATAAAGAAAGGTGTCAAATTCTATGGATGTAAACTTTCAGTTGAAATTATGGGCTTTAAGAAAGAAGAACTTCTTCCAGAGGTTGAAATAATTGAAGCGAAGGATTATTTAAAAGATGCTCTCGATTCAGATATGCAATTATTTATTTAAATTTTAGGGTCTGTTGCACTTATAGATACCAGCAACAGACCCTAATTAGATTTAAGTAATTAATTATATTCTATTTATTCTTAGTTGATAATAAAATTTTTTTAATGCTATAATAAACTATAAATAGTTAATAATTTTAAATATAATGGAGGCATCAACCTATGGAAGAAAAAAAAAATAAAACAAAGGTTTTAAGACCTAAGTTTGATAATGACTTAGAGATCATGGAACTTTCTAAAGAGGATCTAGAAGATGAAGCTATATTTTCTTTTGGAAAAATTAGTAATTGTTCTTTAGAAGATCATGAAGCAGACAAAATAACTTTCAAGCAAGTAATATTTGAAAATGCTATTTTTGATAAAATAGTTTTTAGAAACATTGAACTATTAGATGTAAGATTTCAAAATTGTGATTTATCGAATATAGATTTTAGCGAGGCTTCACTACATAGAGTGGAATTTGTAAATTGTAAAGTTATTGGCATAAATTTAAGTGAGGCTACTTTGAGAAATGTAATTTTTGAAAATTGCAATGGTCAGTATGCCTTTTTTAACTACTCCAATTGCAAACAAGTTGCATTCCTTCAATGTCAATTACGTTCATCAGATTTTCAGAATTCAGTGTTTTCAAAAGTTGAATTTCAAGAATCTAGCTTACTCCAATCTCAAATGAACTTTACAAGCCTTAAAGGAATAGATTTTACCAGTTGTGATATTGAAGGCATGAGTGCAAATATAGCTGATGTTAACGGTGCCATAGTTTCTGCTATGCAAGCAGTTTCCCTTTCAGTCTTACTCGGTCTCGTTATTAAATAGATCAGTTTTTAAAATTTTAAGTCCCCCTACTTTCTATACTTTATTAATATTGCTACAATATTTTTTATATATTTTTAATATAGAATTTTCTTTGTTATAATCATGACAAGAAGTTAAATATATTTAAAAACAGTCCTTCAAAGTATTATTTTAAAGGGGAGACTATTCATGGATAACAGCTTAATTTTTCTATGTATCGCTTGTTTTTTTTCAGCTTTTGTAGATTCTATTTCTGGTGGCGGAGGCATAATAAGCTTACCAGCTTTTTTGTTAGCAGGTATTCCACCTCATATAACATTAGGCACAAATAAATTTACCTCTTGTTGCTCAACTTTTTCTAGTTCAATTAAATTTGCTCAATCTGGAAAGGTAGATTATGATATATTAAAATATTTAATTCCTTTTAGTTTTATTGGTGCTATTTTAGGCGTAACTACTGTGCTTAGCATAAAATCAACTTACCTTAATGTTATAGTACTTGTACTGCTATTATTCGTCGGCTTATATAGCTTGTTTTCTAAAAACATAGGAATTGAGGACAAGTTTCAAGGCATTTCGAGAAAAAATATATCCATGGGAATTGTTATGGCTCTAGGTCTGGGGTTTTATGATGGCTTCTTAGGCGCTGGAGTTGGTGCTTTTTTAATCTTTGGGCTTGTAAACATATACAAATTTAATTTTGTAAGAGCAGGTGGAAACTGCAAAGTAATGAACTTTATTGGAAATATTGCAGCTGTTATTATGTTTGCACTAAGAGGTGAGATTAACTATAAGATAGGTATACCAGTTGCAATATTTATGATGATAGGCGCACGTATAGGGGCTAAAGTTGCTTTAAGAAAGGGAGCTAAAATTATAAAGCCTATTTTTGTTACTATGGCCTTAGCTGTAGCAGGTAAATTATTTTATAATATAATCATTTAGAAGATGGTAATATGAGATTTCTTATTCTAAATAATAATTGATAATTATATAGTTCTGGAACATAGCTATTAATACAAAAAGTCTGTGTAAGGTCAACACAGACTTTTTATATGCTAATTATACTGTATTTATGATCTTAGCAAATAATATTAATAGGATCTCCATTGATAAATGCTTCTACGTTTTCAGCCAAGAGATTTATAAGTCTTTGTCTTGACTCAAGACATCTCCAGCCTATATGTGGAGTAAGAATAACATTTTTCATATTGAAAAGTGGATTATTCAGTTCTGGAGGTTCTGGATCTTGAACGTCAAGTGCTGCTCCAGCGATTTTTTTGTTTTTCAAAGCCTCAATTAAATCAGTTTCCTTTATTATTGCTCCTCTTGAAGTATTTATTATGAAAGCTGAAGGTTTCATAAGTTCTAGTTTCGACTTGTCAATAAGGTATTTCGTCTCAGAAGTAAGCGGACAATTTATGGTAACAAACTCACTTTCTTTAAGAAGTTCTTCAAGACTTACAAACTTAATTTTTGGTTCTCCTAACTCTTTAAAAGTTCTGCTATATACAACTATGTTCATTCCTAAAGCTGCAGCTGCTTTCATAACTTGCTGACCAATAGCCCCTGCGCCAATAATTCCAAGAGTTTTATTTTGTACTTCAAAGTGAGGTACTTGAAGGTATTTAGTAAAGTTATCATAGTTTTTATCTTCAATCATCCTCTGTTGAGCTGATAACGATGAACTTAAACTTAATATAAATGTCATCACCAACTGCGCAACTGCCTCAGTACTATAACCTGGAACATTACACACAGATATGTTTCTTTCTTTTGCCGCCGCAATATCAATATTGTTATAACCTGTACCAGCTTCACAAATCAATTTGACACAAGACGGAAATTGTTCAATTAAATCTCTACCAATTGTTAATTCCTTTGTAATTACTATGTTTTGATCTTTTACTCTTTCTAGAATTTCTTCGTTACTACTATCTTCATACTTACTAACTTTACCTAACTTATCCAAGTATGAAAAATCAAGTTTGTTATCAAAATTTATTCTGCTCGAATTAAGAAATACAATATTATTCATTTTTCCCTCCATTTATTTCAAATGTTATCTTAGTAATGTAGCTAATTAGTATTATACCGTATTAATCTATAAAAAGCCTAGTACAAAACTTCATCTTTTTTATTCCCAATCAGCTGAATTTTCTAGTGCAATTTCAATTAACTTGCTCATAGCTAGATATATATGTTTATTTTTATGTATTATAATATCATATATTTCGATTGTTTATTTCAGTTATTTCAATTTTACTGATGTTAAATACAGAGTTATACTTAAGAAAAGCAAAATAGAAATATATAAGGAGATGTTTTAATTATGAAAAAAGTATTACTACTTCTTGCTAATGGTTTTGAGGCTGTGGAAGCAAGTGTTTTTACAGATGTTATAGGATGGAATAAATCAGATGGTGATGGTACTACAGAATTAATAACTGTTGGAATGAGAAAAGAATTAAAGTGTACCTTTAACTTTACAATAACTCCTGAGATGCAAATCAATGAAGTCAACGTTGATGAATTTGATGCTCTTGCAATACCAGGTGGTTTCGAAGAGGCTGGATTTTATGAAGATGCTTATAATGAGATTTTTTTAAACTTAATAAAAGAATTTGATAGATCAGGAAAAATAATAGCTTCTATTTGTGTTGGTGCATTACCCATTGGTAAAAGTGGAGTACTAACTAATAGAAATGCTACAACCTATAATTTATCCAATGGCCAAAGACAAAAACAACTAGCTGAATTTGGAGCTAATGTTATTTGTGACAAACCTATTGTTATTGACAAAAATATAATTACCTCTTACAATCCCTCAACGGCTTTCGCTGTGGCTTTCAAACTTTTAGAACTATTAACTTCTCCAGAAAACTGTACCAAAGTTAAAAATCTAATGGGATTTTAATTCCCTATACTTACCAGAATAATAATTTCAATTTTGCACATTCTATTTTTGTAAAGATTATATCATTTGATTCGTGTCCCCTAATAATATTTGCTGTCAATAAACAGTTAAAAATGTTGTTATGATATTGATAGAATTGATATAATCTTTATGCCAGAGGTTTTTTTACCTCTGGCTTTTTATTTACCACATTTATCCTTGTATTAAATTGCTTTAAAATACGTAAAATAACTTTAAATACATTCTGAGGTGATTTATTTGAGTTTTTTTAGTTTTTTTAGTTCATATAACTTTCATCACCACCTAATATTATTTTTAATTGCTATTATATATTTAATTGCTAAATCGACAATTACTTTATGGTTGCTTTTTAGACTCTTTAAATCTAGAGTTAAACATTAGAGAAAAATAGTTATGCTTTTTAAAATTACTTAGAATAAATTTAATTTTTTATAGGTTCTTTAATGCTATTTTTCTCATATAAAAAAATATTCCCTACCAGGGAAAATATTAAAAGCATTAATACAATAATTATGAACTTTTTGTTTAAATTTATCTTAATTCCTCTCAGTAATAAACTCTATTTTCTATATTATGCATTATATATTTATAAAAGTAAATATTTTTACTAATTAGTTGAGAAAACCTTATTAAAAAATCTGATATTCTACTATTTAGCTTTTGATATTGAATAATATAAATTTTCATGATATGTTTATAAATAGACTAATAGTTCTTTACTACTTCCTATATCATTTCCTTTTTATAACATATTTTAAATTTCTACTAAACATTATATAATAACTTCTTTAGTACTATGGAGGGTTACTATGAATTATACAATCTTAGATATATTAGAAAAACTTATTAATATTGAAGAAGATGCATTAAAAATATATATTCAAATTTCTGAAACTGCACAAAATAATTCTCTAAGAATTAGTGTCGTCGCTAAAACCATTGCAAAACAAGAACAAAAGCATATTCAATACTATAAAAATTTAATGCATGCTTGGGATGACAAATTGACTGAACCTATAGATTTTTACTTATACGATAAAGCTGCTAAACTTTTATTTGAATTTATCAATAATATTCAACTTCCTCAAATTAATAGTGTTAAACAATTACTTAGGTTTGCATTAGAATTCGAAAGAAGTAATATTGGCCTTCTTTTAGATATACAAGGTCGATTATTAGAAAAAATAGATGATGTAAACAATGATATATACAAGGTTATTTCAATAATTATAAAAGAAGAACAAGAACACGAAAAAGTGTTCATGGATTTATTAGGTAATTCTCAATAATTGAGAATTACCTAATAAATCATTGTTAAAATAAGCTAAAAAACTTAATATTTGAAAATCTTCTTTTTAATGCAAAACTATACTTAATAGCAGGATAACCAAATATCACCATTATACCATTTTTATTTTTAAGTGGTATTCCATATTTTTCTTTTATCTTTTTTCCAAAAAAATTCAATACTAAATTTGGTGTCCCAAGCATACAACTTCCTAATCCCAACGATTGTGCTGTTAGTATTGCATAAGTCGCAGAAATATATGAATCAGCAGGGTCAGCATATGGGGATGAATGAAAAAGCATTGCTAATGGTGCCGAATATGTTAACCAGTTCTTTCCTTCATCATAACCATCTATAAATGTATTAACAGCAGTTACAGCAAAAGTTTTTAAAGAATCATAATTTTCTTTTCCAATGAACGGTCTATAGATCTTAAGCATCATAGGTGAAAATAACCACATATGTTTTTTTAAAACGTTAATTAGATCTAATGTGAATTCTTCAACCTTTTCATTTCCATCTAACACTAGAACCTCAACATCAGAACTTCCAAGACCATTTGGAGCAGTTGATGATGCTTCTAATATTTTTTCTATTGTCTCACGATCCACTCTTTGCTTTGTATAGTCTCTTACACTTCTACGGGATAGCATTAACGATTTTAAATTGTCGTAATCAGCTCTATTTTCAATTTCAGGTAATTTTATGACATCTTCAGGTGACATGTCTCTTCCACTCACTTTTATTGCTTTATTTGGACAAACCGCCATACACTGTCCACATGCAATACATCCAAATACTCGGTTCTGATCTATCTTAACAATTTTTTCTTCTATAAACAATGGAGCCCCCTTACATACCTTCACACAAAGTCCACAACAAGTACATTTGTCATTATCTATTTCAACTTCTGCACATTCATAGAATCTACCGGTTTTTAATGGCATAAATATTCAACTCCTTTTTTCAATTATATAGAAAGATTTACAATTCAATATCATTATTATATTATGTAAAAAAGACTTCTTTCAATTCTTTTTACTATACTATAAAAAGACTTTATTTATTATATTAAATACGTATACTCACTTATATTTGTAATGTATTACTTTAAAATGAAATGAGGTATCATTGAATGGATTTTAGCGATTATAAATTTATCGAAGAAATTGGGGACAGTGAAAAAAGCATCGTATTTAGATGTTTTTCCAAAAAAGATAACTGTAATGTTATAGTAAAAGAAATAAGGTACCCTGATTCTACAATGTTGAATGAGCTAATAAATAAATATGAACATTTAATAGACTTGAATGTTGAGGGGATTGTAAAAATATATCGAATTGAAAGAAATGAAAATTCTATTGCCATAATACTGGAGGATTTTGGTGGTGTTTCTATGAAGAAACTAAATCTTGTACACAAGCTTAATTTATTAGATTTCATAAAAATAGCCATAAAGCTGACTAAAATTCTTGATAAACTTCACACAAATAATATCATACATGGAGATATAAAGCCATCAAATATAATTGTAAATACTACTACTGATGAAGTGAAAATTACTGACTTAAGTTATTCTCAAATACTCCTTGGTGCTTCTATGGAAACAGACGTTTTACCAGGCACTCTAGCTTATATGTCTCCTGAACAAACAGGACGTATGAATAGGGCTATTGATTATCGTTCGGATTTTTATTCCTTAGGAATAACTTTTTACGAACTCCTCACTGGTCAAAGACCATTTTTAAATGAAGACATTATTGAACTTACATATTCCCATATAGCTAAGATACCAGATCCACCTGTAAATTTAGATTCAAAAATACCTATTACAATTTCTGATATAGTTATGAAATTGCTTTCTAAAAATCCTGAAGATAGATATCAAAGTTCTTATGGTATAAGATATGATTTAAAAAAGTGTCTTTCTATGCTTGAAAATGATGGGGTAATTACCAATTTCAAAACTGGACAAAAAGATTTATCTGAATGTCTTTACATACCTCAAAAAATTTATGGACGCAAGGACGAAATTGAAGAAGTTACAAAAACACTTAATCTTACCTATAATGGCAGTGTTGAAGTTGTTATCATAAGCGGAAACGCAGGTGTAGGAAAAACCAGTTTTATTCATGAAGTCTTAAAAAATGCTGCACATAAAGAAGCCTTTTTTATAGAAGGAAAATTTGATCAGCTAAAGCTTAATATACCCTATAGTGCAATAATTCAAGCTTTTACACTTCTTATAAAACAACTTCTAATCAAAAATAAAAATGAAGTTGAAGAGTGGAAAAATAAACTTTTAAAAACTTTTAGAAATAATGGGCAATATATTATTGATGTTATTCCAGAGATAGAAATCATCGTTGGCAGACAACCAAAAGCAGCAGCACTTGGTCCTGGGGAACTTAAAAATGTTTTTGAAATGATGTTTCTAGAGTTCATAAAGATTTTTGCTACAAAAGAACATCCTTTAGTTATTTTTCTTGATGATCTTCAAAATGCAGATTTGGCATCTTTAAATTTAATGGAAATGCTAATTACAGAAAATAAGCTTCAATATTTAGCTTTAATAAGCAGCTGTAGAAAAGATGAAGTTTCCGAAGGGCATCCTCTTACTAATCTCATAAAAAAAATTAACAACAATGGATTATTTGTAAAAAACATAGCTCTAAGCCCACTAGATTTCTGTGATATTAATAATATGGTTTCTGATATATTTTTCTGCGATAATGAGGTCTCAAAACCATTTTCTGAGCTTATATTTAGAAAAACTAATGGCAACGTATTTTTTGCAAAGGAATTTATTAAAAGAAATTATCAAGAACGTTCTGTATGGTTTGATACCGAGAAAGGTAAATGGCTTTGGGATAAAGAAAAGATCAATAAACTTATAATTTCAGATAATGTTATAGATCTACTGGATTATCGTCTTAATAAACTTCCCCAAAAATTACGTGATATATTAAGTATTGCTTCATATGTTGGAAGTACTTTTGATATAAATCTATTGGCCAAGATAATGAATTTATCTGATAAAGACATAATGAACTCCATATCAAAGGCTGTTTTGGAAGGTTTAATTCTTCCTATTACTAGACCTGATAATTTTAATAAGAACTGGCTCTCTAATAATCCTTCATTATTTAGATTTTATCATGATAAAATTCAAGAAGCATGTCAATTGATGATTTCATCTAAGGATATGCCTTCTACTCATTTAACTATTGGATATAGTATTTTAAATAATACCCTTCCTGAGCAAATTGAAGAAAAAATATTTGAGATTGTAACACACCTTTCTAAAGGTATTAATTTAATAACTAATTCCTGTGATAAGCTTCAATTGGCAAAGCTTATTCTAATAGCAGGAAAAAAAGCAAAAGTTTCTACAGCTTACTCACAAGCTGCAGAATTTCTTACATTGGCAACGAAACTGTTAAGTAATGATCTGTGGGAAACTGAACATAAATTGATGTTTTTAATATATAAGGAATTAACTGAATGTGAATTTCTTGCTGATAACCATAAGAAAGCTAAAGAACTAACAGATTTTATATTCACAAAGGTTAAATCAAATTTTGAATATGGTGAAATGTATATAACCTATCTTACTCTCTTTTCCGTTACTGGTAGATTTGAAGAAGGAATAAAGATAGGAAAGAAAGGAACGAAACAATTTGGAATTGATGTTGATATAACAGAGCAGCAGATGCCAATAAAAATTGAGGAAGAGTTAAAACAGATAAAAAAATCCTTGGAAATAGAAAGATTATAGATCTAATTAATTCACCAGAGATAAAAGATCCTAAAGAGGCTTTAAAAATAAGAATATTGATGTCACTCACACAATCTGCCTATTTTGGAGATCCTTTATTTTTTGCTTTAGTTATTCTTAAAATGGTTAACATATCGCTAAAGTATGGTAATTCAAAAGAAAGCTCTTATGCTTTTGCTGCCTATGCTTTGCTTTTGTGTGGAAAGCTTGAAAATTACGCAGTTGGATATGAATTTGGCAAACTGGCAATATTAATGAACAAAAAATTTAAAATAAAAGAGTTGGATTGCAAAATTTTTTTTATTACCTCTGCCTTTGTAAATATATGGTGTGACCCTCTTAATAAAAGCATATTATTAATGAAAAAAGCTTATGAAGTTGGAAAACAGTATGGTGATTTTAATTTTAGCAATTATTCCATTTCCTTTCTTCCCTATTACATGATGATATCAGGTTTGTATGAGCTTCAAGAAGTAGTCAATGTTTGTGATGAAGCTAACGATTTTTCCCTTAGACTTAAAAATTATATATATTATGAAAGAAATATGATAACCAAAACTTCTACATTAAGCCTTATGGGATTAACTGATGATAAAGCATCTCTAAATTATGATGATTATATTGAGTTTGACCACTTAAAAAAGTTAAAGGATATGGGTGCTAATACTCAAATTAACTACTATAATATAAATAAAATTAGTTTGTTGTATTTTTATGGAGAATATATTGAAGGATTAAAACTTGCTGAGGAAACTGAAAGTTTAATTGTGTATTCTCCTGGTGGAACATACCTAAATCCTCAATATTACTTATATTATTCTTTACTTATAACATCATCATATGAAAGTTTAAATAAAGATAAACAAATGCTTTTAATGAACAAATTAAAAGTTCATAGATCCATTTTCCAAAAATGGGTTGAAATTTGCCCCCAGAATTTTAATTGCAATATTTTATTAATTGATGCAGAAATTGCTCGAATCTCTAAGAATTTTCTAAAAGCAATGGATTTATACGATGAAGCTATAAGAGATTCAGAAGAAAATGGTTTTAAAGTTATTGAAGCTCTTGCTAATGAATTAGCCGCAAAATTTCATTTATCCTTCAACAGAAAAAAAATTGCTATATCCTATTTAGAAGATGCTATAGTTTTATATGAAAAATGGGGTGCTAAAGGCAAGGTAAGATACCTTATTAAATCCTATCGCTATCTCTTAGAGGAAAAAAAATCGCCATATGATTCAGGCTTAAAAACTATAATTAAGAGGTATGAAGATATTAGCACTACAAATAAAAATATAATGGATATTCTTGATGCTGCAAGTCTAATAAAAGCTTCGCAAGCAATATCTAGCGAAATGATTTTTGACAAGCTAATAGAAAAATTGATGAATATCCTAATAGAAAATGCAGGTGCACAATATGCTTTTTTAATGCTTGAAGATAAAAATGAATTATGCATACATGCAAATGTTACCTTAAATAACAATATTGAAATTATTCTAAAAAAATCTATAAATTATAAAGCAGAAGATTTACCTGAATCCATTATTAATTATGTAAGAAGGACTGAGAAAGAAATTATATTAAATGCTGTGAATGAATCAGCTTTATTTAGTGAAGATTTATATATTATTAATAATCAGCCTCAATCCATACTTTGCATACCAATAAGAGAACAAGCAAAAGTCATAGGTGTACTTTATCTTGAGAATAAAACAATAAAAAATATATTTACAGCAGAAAGACTTCAAATTTTAAAAATACTTGTATCTCAAGCTGTGGTTTCCATTAGGAATTCTTTAAATTATGAAGAGATAAAAAGTACAAAAGAAGAATATAGTAATCTCTTTGAAAATATTCAAGATGTTTTTTATCGTACAGACCTTGAAGGAAAAGTCATCCTTGCGTCACCTTCTTGTGAAAATTTATTGGGATATACAAGAGAAGAAATTATAAATAAAGATATTGAAGTTTTTTATAAATATCCTGAGCAGCGTAAAAATATGTTGAAAATACTTGAAGAAAAAAATTACGTTGAAAATTTTGAACAGCAAATAATATGTAAGGATGGCACAATTAAATGGGCATCCACTAATACCCATTATTATCGTGATAAAGAAGGTAATATTCTTGGAATAGAAGGCATGATTCGTGATGTCAATGAACAAAAAATAATGGAAGAATATAAGATTGCAAAGGAATCAGCTGAAGCTGCTACAAAAACTAAAAGTGAATTTCTAGCTAATATGAGTCATGAGATTCGCACTCCTATGAATGTCATTATAGGATTTACTAATCTAGTTCTAAAAACTGATCTTTCTGCAAAACAGTTAGATTATATAAATAAAATTAAAAGTTCTTCGAAAAACCTTCTTGGAATAATTAATGATATATTAGATTTTTCCAAAATAGAAGCAGGTAAGCTGGAATTAGAGTCAATTAATTTCAATTTAAAGGATGTAATAAGCAGTACTGTAGCTATGATACAAATGAAAGCTATTGATAAGGGATTAAGATTAATATGTGATATTTCAGAAGATATTCCCTGCTATCTCAATGGTGATCACCTCAGACTACAACAAATATTAATGAACTTGCTTAATAATTCTATTAAGTTTACTGAAACAGGGTCTATCCTTATAAAGGCCTCATTGCTTTATAGTAATGAAAAAAACTGTAAGATTAGTTTCTCTGTAAAAGATACTGGAATAGGCATTACAAAAGATCTACTTCCTAAACTATTTACACCTTTTTCACAGGCAGATACTTCCATAACCAGAAAATATGGCGGCACAGGCTTAGGATTGACCATTTGCAAAAATTTAGTTAATATGATGAATGGAGACATTGAAGTAGAAAGTGAATATGGTGTTGGAAGTATCTTTACTTTTACTTTAGAATTCAACTTAGAAACTGAAATTAAAAGTAATGACAATTTAAAGGTAGACAAGACTTTAAAAAGAATAGAATTAAAAAAACATATAAAAGCTGCAAAAGTACTGCTTGTTGAAGATGTCATATTAAATCAGAAATTTATAACCGAATTACTTCATGATACAAAGCTCATTGTTGACATAGCTAATAATGGCAAAGAAGCACTTAAAGCAATAACTGCTTCAAATTATGATATTATTTTAATGGATATTCAGATGCCAATAATGGATGGATATGAAGCAACTAGAATTATAAGGAAAGACAGTAAATTCGCACAATTACCTATAATTGCTATGACCGCCAATGCCATGGAAGGTACTAAAGAGGATTGCTTAAAAGCAGGAATGAATGACTATATTTCAAAGCCTATAGATATAGACCAATTGTTTTTGATACTTAATAGCTGGATTAAATCAGAATCAAAAGATTCATCAAAGGATATTCTTCATGCTTTAGACATATCAGATATGGATACAGCTAAGTTTTTAGCCCATACACTAAAAGGTGTGGCTTCAAATATATCAGCCTATAAAATAAATGAGTTTACTTCAAAATTACACTCATCAATAATAAATAAAAATAAACCAGAAGCTTATAGATTTTTATATGAACTTGATAAACAATTGAAATTAACAATAAACTCAATAAAAAGTCTTGAGAAAATTGAAATTAACAAATCCACTATAGATAAAACCTTTATTGATAAAGTCAAAATTGAATCTATTTTAAAGAAACTAGAAAAGCTTTTAAAAGAAGATAGCCCAGATTCTGAATTTTGTCTTGAAGATCTTAAAAATCATCTTGAAGCTTCGATGTTTTATAAAGAACTGGAAGAAATTGAGAAGTATTTAAATAGATATGACTTTGATGGAGCAATTCAGATTCTTAAAAAAATATTCAAATCCTTGAAAATATCAACAGAAGGAGTTTTTGATAATGTTTGATCAACCTGAAAAACAGAGCATTTTAATAGTAGATGACGCTATTGAAAATATAAAAATTCTTGTGGAATTGCTGCGATATGACTATTCCGTTAAAGTAGCTACTAGTGGTGAAAAGGCTCTTAAAATAGCTTTTTCAAATAATCCTCCTGATCTAATAATTCTTGATGTTGTAATGCCTAATTTAGACGGATATGAAGTATGCAAAAAATTAAAAGCTTCACCTATAACTCATAACATTCCTATTATATTTATTACTGTAAAAGATAGTGAAGAAGATGAAATTGAAGGGTTTGAACTTGGTGCAGCAGATTATATAACCAAACCTATAAGACCAGTTGTTGTAAAAGCAAGAGTTAAAACCCACGCTAAATTAAAAAAATATACTGATTTACTTCTAAATATTTCTTATTGCGATGGGTTAACCGGTATTCCTAATCGCCGTCGTTTTGATGAATACCTAAAAATGGAACTTGCTGTTGCCCTTCGTGAAAAAGTTCCGTTATCACTCATAATGCTGGATATAGACCATTTTAAATTATTTAATGATAATTATGGACATCAGCTTGGAGACTCTTGCCTTATAAAGGTTGCTCAAGAGCTTAATTCTACAATAAAAAGAAAAAACAACCTGTTTGCACGTTATGGCGGTGAAGAATTCGCTTGTATTTTACCTAATACAAATCTTAAAAATGCTATTGAGATTGCAGAGAGATTTCGTATGAAAGTTATAGAACTTAAGATTCCCC
Organism: Clostridium thailandense; assembly: GCF_019207025.1. Lineage (GTDB taxonomy): Bacteria > Bacillota > Clostridia > Clostridiales > Clostridiaceae > Clostridium_AM > Clostridium_AM thailandense. The sequence goes on from NZ_JAEEGC010000008.1 coordinate 47,080, forward strand.
ATGTACATTCATTAATTAGCGACCAAATTACTATAAGTTTAGGAGTAACTTCAATTGTCCCAGACCTTCATTCAACAGTAGAAGCTTTAATAACTGGGGCCGATAATGCACTTTATAAAGCCAAAAAAAGTGGCAGAAATATTGTATGTTTTTAAGATTATAGTTGTTACACAAGCTTAAAGAAATCCTTTTGTTATGATTTTTTAAGCTTGTGTAGCGATTTTATTACAATTTAACAAAAGAACTATATAAAATATTCAATTGCTTTCAAAGCGGATACTGCCAATACGCTGCTTCCTATTATCAGCGCACTTTCGTCTGCATCAAATCTTGGATTATGCCATTGATATACACAGTCTTTTTCTTTATTTCCTACTCCTAACCAATAGAAGCATCCTTTAGTTTTTTCCGTATATATTGAGAAGTCCTCACCGCCCATAGAAGGTATTAGATCAAACAGCTCCATCCTCCCCACAGATAGTTACAACAGCTTCTTTTCCAATTCCGTACATATCCTTCATGTTAACACCGCTGGCAAATCAAAAATATATTCCAAAATTGTATCAACCGCCGCCATCAATCCTCCTAATTTTAATCCTATTTTACCTGCTGGAATATCTGGATGATTGTGAAGTCCAAATATTGCATCTACTTTAGGATTATCCATAATTCCTTTTTCTACTAATATCAATGAGTCTGTTTTCATACTTTTTCTATTCAGCTTCAAAATACTCCGGATATTTAAGTGGGAATTGAGCTCCTAATTCAGCAACTTTTTCTTTAATTAAATCTAATGCTTTATTGTCATTTATATTTTCAGCTACTTCATTAATTAATTCTCCTATAATCTCCATTTCTTTTTCCTTCATACCTTTTGTTGCCATTGCAGTTGCACCTATTCTCACACCGCTTGTTACCATAGCCTTTTCTGGATCAAAAGGAATCATGTTCTTATTAACCGATATTCCTACATAGTCAAGTGCTTTTTCTAATTCTACTCCAGTTAACTTTTTAGGACTAAGATCTACCAATAGTAAATGATTATCTGTTCCACCTGTTACCAGTCTAAAACCTCTTTTTTGCAATACTTCTCCAAGTTTTTGCGCATTTTTTACTACTTGCTTCATCAATTCTCTAAACTCTTCAGTAGACGCTCTTTTAAAAGTGAATGCTTTGGCCGCCATTATGTGAAGGTGCATTGATCCCTGTGCACCTGGAAATGTAGCTTTATCAAGCTGTTTTGCATATTCCTCTTTACAAAGTACAAATCCGCCTCTTGCTCCTGCTAAAGTTTTAGTTGTTGTGGATGTTACAAAATCAGCATAAGGTACTGGACTTGGATGTACTCCTGCTGCAACAAGACCTGCTACATGCGCTATATCTACCATAAAATATGCATTAACAGATTTCGCTATCTTTGATATTCTTTCATAATCTATAAATCTTGGATAAGCACTTGCCCCTGCTACAATCAGTTTAGGTTTATGTTCATTTGCCAATCTTTCCATTTCTTCATAATCTATAAGCTCAGTTTCTTTATTTAAACCATATGAAATAAAATTATAAGTCTTACCAGAAAAGTTTACCTTACTACCGTGTGTTAGATGCCCTCCCTGGTCCAGTCTCATTCCCATTACAGTATCTCCAGGTTTAAGTATTGCTACATAAACACTTTGGTTAGCATTTGATCCGCAATGCGGTTGTATATTAGCATGCTCTGCTTTAAATAAGGCTTTGGCTCTTTCTATGCCAAGAGTCTCCATTTTATCGATAAATTGGTGGCCTGCATGAAATCTATTTCCTGGAAACCCCTCCATGGTTTTGTTTGTCAATATGCTGCCCTGAAGCTCCAAAATCTCAATTGGTACATAGCTTTCTGAAGCTATCATTTCAATACCTATCTTCTGACGTCCATACTCTTCTTTTACTATTTCGTATAACTCCCTATCACTCTCTCTAACTGTCTTCAACATAATTTTTTCCTCCTACTTTTTGAATTTTAGCTTTTCAAATCCCTCATCATGTATAAATTATCTCATAACATTTAAGCCAATTATATTAATATAATTGACTTTTTATTGAACAAAATTGCAATTTGTTATTTAATTAATTGTAAAATATCCTATATTTTACAATTGACCATAAGGGAATCTTATTAGAATAATTTTTACTTTTCAATCAAACTATTTTTAAATATATTTGGTGTAACTCCTATATTCTTTTTGAAGACTTTATAAAAGTAGTTAAGATTGTTATATCCTACTTTATAAGCTATTTCTTTAATAGGTATATCTGTGCTTTTCAGCAGTTCTGCTGCTTTATTAATCCTAAGATTATTTACATAGGTAATGAAGCTTAGATCATAATATTTTTTAAACATTCTGGCAATATAACTTGGGCTTGTATGATACATTTCTGCACATTCCTTTAGCTCGATAGCCTCTTGATAATTATGATTTATATATTCCAGTATTTCATTAAAAATCTTATTATTTGAGTATCTATATCCTAAAATTCTTTCCATTGTCTTCAAAAATTGTTCAGGTTCAATTGGTTTTAATAATATATCTTTTGCTCCTAGTCTTAGAGAGGACTGAGCATATTCAAAGTAGCTATAGGCAGTAATAACGATAAAATCAATTGAATTACTTTGTAGTGATTTTGTTTTTTCTATAACTTTTAAACCATTTAAAATTGGCATTTCAATATCTAAAAAAACAATATCTGGTTTTAAATTTCTTATCATTTCTAAAGCCTCATCTCCCTTTAAAGCCTGTCCTATAACATTTATAGGTAAATCAAAGCGTTTAATTAAATATTTTATTAAATCAATGGACAAATATTCATCATCAGCAATAATTGCATGTCTCATTTTTATCCCTCCCCAAGGCAAGCATATCTTACGTTATATACTCTGGTAAAGTTATTCTTACATTAGTACCTTTATCTTTAGAACTTTCTATTTTAAAATCAAAATTTTCTCCGTAAAACAATCTCAACTTATAATAAACCATCATAAGTCCCCTTAATTCATATTTTTCATATTCACTAATTTTGCTTCTAAGTTTATCCAAATTTTCCTCATTTAACCCCATGCCATTATCATTTATATCAATTATTAGATAATCTTTATTCAATTTCACTATAATATTTATTTTCATATCTTTGTTTATATTCTTAAATCCATGGACAAAACAATTTTCCACTATTGGCTGCAAGCAATTAAATGGGACATTTTTATTATTTATATCAGTTGAAGCATCTATATTAATTTTTAGCCTCTCTCCGTATTTTAATTTTTGTAAATTTGTATAGTTCTTCAAAAATTCAATTTCACTTTTTAGTTGAACAAAATGATTTTGATTTGCGGCTGTATATCTTAGTGTCTTTGAAATATCTATAATAGATTGGTATGTTTTCATCGCATCTTCTTTCACAGCAAGACTTGCAATATTGTTTAATGTATTAAATAGAAAATGATTATTAATCTGTATATTCAATATTTTTTCTTTTGTTAATTTTAGTGACTCCTCAAGTGCAATTTCGTTTTTTATAATATCTCGAATAATTTCTTCTTTTTTGCTTAACTCGATCTTCACATTTTTAAAAACATAATAATTTTCTATAGCTTTACTTAATTTTTTTAGCTGCTGTAATACTGCATTTAATGTTCCCTTCGGAACAATATGAATTTCTTTATTTGAATTATCATAATTATTGGAATTAGATGAGACTGTTTGAATATGTCCTCCTTTTATCATTCCAATAGGCTTATTATTTAGTGTAATAAAAGTAGTAAATACTGTTAACCCATGAGGACATATAACTGCTGATAATGCTTTATATTGAGGTGGTGCATATTCACCTTTATTACTATACATAGGACAAATCCCATCATTTTTATCGATTAAACAATTATCTTTACAGAATTCAGGATAGTCTCTGCCTTTAATAATTATCTTCCCCCCTAAATCAAAGATAGCAACTGGCATTTTCAAGGGGTTGACAAGTGCTTCATATATATAACTTATTTCATCATCAATTTTAACTGTATCATTGAACACTTTGCTGCTATTGAATATTTCTAACTCTTCTTTTTGCATAAACATATTCTGTTCATATTGTACGGGAATTGATATCAGTAAGTGTTTAATTGCTTCATCTCCTGTATTTATTGTTTCATGAATGATACCCGCTTCCATGTGATAAATCTGCCCTGCCTTTATATTGCTTATAATATCCCCAATAAGTTGATCACCTTCTCCTGATAATACATACATAACTTGCTCATCACCATAATGTATATGCCTATTTTGACGTTTATTCGGTAAAATAGTCACGATTCCTATACTCATATTATTTACAGGATTATTAGAGTCCGGTTCATAAATCCACTCTATATAGCCCCATTCGAAAGATTGTATATTTCCTTTCATAATGCATATTCCCCTCTACTATAACAAAATACCAAGCTCTATAGAAGCTTGGTATTTCAACCTATATCATTGTAATCTTATTAAAATCTAATATTCTATTTCTACTCATATTTATAATTGTTTATTATTGTGCAATAAATCTATTATATAAACACATTTTATCAAACTTATACAGAATATTCAATATAATTGAATTGCTACTTATGAATTTAAACTTTCATAGTGAAACTTATGGAGGACTTTCAAAACACGAAGGTTAAGAAATATCTTTTGTTTTAGAAGAAAAAACTTAAATAATGTAATTCTTTCTTCATTCCTGTTAAGAAATGTTTAATTTTAGTAGAAATATAATCTTTTATAGTGTATATTTAATATATATGCTAAATTTTGCATAAATTTTTGTTATGAGGATATCAGTGTTATGAAAAAAATTAAATTATTAGTTATGTCTTGTATTTTAGGGACAAGTTTATTATTTTCTACCAATGTATTTGCATTTCAGATTACTGATAATCAATTAGTACCTGCTAATAAAAAGTGGATAATCGATTTTACAGACATCATTGGTTATGATTATTTAACTAAACAAGCAGTTGTGGTTACTGATAGTAAAGGCATTAAGACAAATATAAGTCTTCAATTAGGAAATGATAACAAAAGTATAATAGTTTACCCACCATCTTCAGGATATACTACAGGTGAAAGTTATACTTTAGCGATAGGAACGCAAGCCCATTCATCTAAAGGAACCACAATGAGGCAAACTAGGTCCTTACATTTTAGTATTCAGACAATAGTTAAGATTCAAATAACTTCAACTAATTTAACAATTACTGATGCTGGAACTACTGGACAAGCAACCTATAGAGTATTAGATCAAAATGGTAATGATATTACAAGCTCGATTATTGCCAACAACTTAACATTTCAAAGTGGGGTTGGTACTGCAAAAGGAAGTAATGGAGTGCTTACAATAACATCACCTTATGTAAATCTTACTACATTAAAAAATATTCAGGTAACTATACTTAATTCAAGTAATGGAGTTTCTGCAAGTGGTATATTAACTGTAGAATAATTTAATCAATAAAAAAATGGTTGTCGCACTAAGAGGGAACATCCATAGATTTGATTTACAAAAATCTATGGATGCTCCCTCTTAACTCTACCAAATTTTTACTATTATTAATTGCTGTCCACCTTCCATTAGCAAATAATTTATAACCTGTCTAAATTCTTGTAGCTTTTCATATCTTCTAGCTATAATTGCTACATTTGCACCTATTTATTTATCATAACAGTTGTATATTTCTTCTTCTCTTTTCTTTTTCGCACCATTACTTATATAAGACCCTTCAACTACATTTTTATAACCTTTTTTCACAATTATGCTCTTTATGTAGTCTACATGTGGACATCTATCATAGTGGTAATTATCTGTCACCATACAAGATGATAAATGCACTACGATATCATCTTTATTTATATTATTCTTTTTATATACTTTTTTAGAGAAATGCTCTAATTTAGATGCAATTCCCTTTCCACAGCAACCACCACAAGTAAAAGAAATATATCTTGTAGTATCATCATAATCTTTAAAAACTTCATCCTTATTATAAAAAGCATTTGTACATGCAAATCCACTGCACCTTTTATGTGCGATATCGCACTGAATGATAACAACATATTTAGTATTCATACCTATCCCTCCCTTGTTTAAATTATACTCTCAATATGGTATCATCAAAAGTATCAGTTATAATTTACTTTATGGTATCAGTTAACGGAGGAACAAAAAATGCTTGAAATTATGCCTGAAGGAGGATTTTTCTCCGCTGCACTACGAAAAATCTTTAATTTAAAAGAAACTTCTGCTCTCTTGTTTCGCAGGAGCACTCTCTGCTTAAGCGACGTTTTGCATTAGCAAAACAAGCCTAAAAAAACAAATTAGTTTTCTGACGTAAGAAAGAAAACTTACCTTCACTGTCCTCTGTCTATTGTCCTCTAAAAATATATTTATATGCTCTAAATATCACCAATAACTCTCATAGTATAAGTTAAGTGTAGGCCGTGTTTGTCTACAATACATACCACCTACTGTCCAGAAAGCGCCCATAGATATAATGAAGCGACAGAACCATAAGGCGAATATCTTTTTCTATACCTATAAAACTTTTCTTTTGGAAGCTCTTTAAGATTGTATAAATTCATCATCCCTCTTCGAATAGCTAGATCCCCATAACTCACTACATCTGGACAACAAAGCGAAAAAATTAGCAGCATTTCAACAGTCCAAACACCCACTCCATTAAGTGCAGAAAGTTTTTTTGTTATCTCTTCATCGCTTAGGGTATGAAGTGTATTAAAATTCACCTCACCTGTTGTAGCTGCATTTGCAATTCCCTTTATATACCCGGCTTTTCTTAAAGTCATACCACAGCCTTGAATTTCAGATAAACTTATTTTATCAATACTTTCTGCTGTAATATCACCAAGCAGATCAACCAACCTGTTCCATACAGTTTCCGCGGCTTTTTTTGAAATCTGTTGACTAACTATACTTGAAATAAGAGCAGGAAAGGGTTCAGGAATAATTTCTCGTTTTATCATACCAATGTTATCAATAGCTGAAGCAAGTTTTTTATCTCTGCTTTTTAAGTATTCTATTTCCTCTTGTCCATATTCAAAAAACATCATATTATTTTTATATTCTCCACTTCAAGCAATCTCTTTTTTAACTCAATTCCTCCACGATATCCCGTAAGTGATCCATTTGCACCTATAACACGATGGCAGGGAATAAATATTGGAATTGGGTTACGATTATTTGCAAGTCCTACAGCCCTCGCAGCATTAGGATTACCCACCTTCACAGCTATTTCCTTGTAGCTTGCTGTTTTGCCATATGGTATTTTGCAAAGATTCTCCCAAACCTGTTTCATAAAGATTGTTCCGTGGGGATCAAGTGGAAGAGAAAACTCTTTAAGATTACCGCAAAAATACATTTCAAGCTGTTGTGCTGCTTCTTTTAATATAGGAGTTTCATATAGCTGAAGGTCTTGAGACAATTTATCATTTATAAAATACAGATTGGTTATTTTTCCTTCCTTTTCAGTTATGCCGATTTTTCCAATGTTATATTCATAAAAATATGTAGGCACTAAAAACCATCTCCTCTTCTATGTTTATTTGGTGTATATCCAGTATGCTCTTTAAAACATTTATAAAAGTTAGATAAGCTTTTAAACCCTGATTCATATGCAACCTCAATAATGCTCTTATCCCCTTCACTCAGTAATTTTTCCGCTTCATCTATTCTTATCTTGGCAATGTACTGTACAGGTGTAGTACCTGTATACTTTTTAAAAATTCTTATCAAATGATTTTTACTAATTCCAAGCTGTCCTGAAACATTGCTTAAATTAACTTGCTTATTATAATCTGCATCAAATATATCCTTAGCTCTTTTTATAAGTTCCAAATCAGGCTCAAAGACTATTTTTTCCGGACAACATCTTTTGCAGGAACGGAATCCTTTTTCTATCGATTCTGCTGCATTATCAAAAAAAATCACATTACCACGTAGAGGAGTCTTTGACTTACATGATGGTCTACAGAAAATTCCTGTCGTCTTTACTCCATAAAAAAATATACCATCATAATTTCTATCGCAGCTAACAACAGCTTGCCACTTCTTGTCATCAGAAACTTTTGTAATTTCTTTCATAAACTTTCTCCTTATTAGGCTCCTTCCTAAAACAAATTAGATTATCAAGTATATCTCCTAACTTCTTATTTTAAAAGATTAACGATTCTATTATAAATATATTTTACAGAAAATAAAACTATAAATCTTCCTATATTTCATCAATTAATTATATATTTGGCAATATCATTTTCTTAAAAACATTAATCCACGGAAATCTCCATCAGGTATGCCCGAACTCTTCCTGCATAGTTTTACAAACAATCCATGAATTTAATTTATTTAAAAGGTATATTAGAACATTTAAATAAATCACATTTATCCGATATAAGTGATATAAATGTAACTTCAATTTTACTTACCCACAGTATATCCGGTGTTATAACCTACTGGCTTGATGAAAGACTTACAAGTGATTTAAAAGATATGATTTTCTCTTTATGCACTTATCACCTTAGAGCTTTAAAGATTGATTTCACGGCTGAGGATGTTAATCAATATATAGATGAAGTTCTCACATCAGATTATGAAGAACTCCTTAAATAGAAGGTTTTTTCAGAAATAAATGCATAGTCTTTAGCTTAGCCTGGCGTACAATGGATGCAATTTTCCAGCATCAAATCACCTCAGTATTGTAACAATATTGTATTAATATTGTCACAATACTGGTAAATCTTCTATTTAGCCGCATTGCACGCTATATGAACTGCATCCCATACCCCTGCAAAAGGAGGTGCATAACATAGGTCTGTCATTCCTAAATCCATTGTGGTCATACTATTATGGATTGCTACAGCAAATATGTCTATTCTAAGCACTACTCCCTTTTCGCCTATAGACTGTGCACCTAAAATTTTATTTGTACCTTCTTCATATATAAGTTTAATCCAAATAGGTGTTGGATTAGGATAATAACCCGGATGATCAGCAGCCTTAATAAATACAGTTTTATAATTAATAGCCAAAGCTTTTACTTCACTTTCCGATAAGCCAGTTCTTGCTAATTCATAATCTAGAATTTTAATAGCCGTACTCCCCAAAGTTCCTACATATTTAATATGTTTACCTGTAATATTTTCTCCAGCTAGTCTTCCACATTTATTTGCATTAGTTCCTAATGGTATAAAGGAATTTTCTTCTTTTGCCTTATTATATACTTCTGCACAATCTCCTGCCGAATATATATCAGCAATATTTGTTCTCATTTCTCTATCAATTACAACTGCTCCATTTTGGGCTAATGTTATTCCTGAATCCTTTAAAAATTTTGTGGCTGGTCTTACACCCATAGCAAGTATAACTAAATTTGCCTCATAACTTCCTTTGTCAGTTTTTACTCCTATAACTTTTTCAATACCGATAATTTCTTCAACTTTTTCATTCAAATTAAGTTTAATTCCAGCCTGTATAATAATTTCCGATGCCTTTTCAGTTATTTCAGCATCAAAAGATTGTATTATTCTTGAGGCCATCTCCACAATTCTAACATCTTTACCTTTTTTCGATAATGTCTCTGCTAACTCTATTCCTATATATCCTCCACCAACGATTACTATATTTTTCACTTCTGGAGCTTCTACTGCTTTTTTTAATGCTATTCCATCATCTAGAGTTTTAAGTACGTAAACCCCTTTTAAATCCTTTCCTTTTAGAGGAGGTACTATTGGTACAGCACCCGTAGCAATCATAAGTTTATCATAGGAATCTGTAATTAATTTATCTTCTTGCAAATCCTTAACTAAAATTTCTTTTTTTTCTGGTATAACTTTAATAACTTCATGTTTAATGTTTATTTTCATTCCTTGCTTTTCAAATTCTTCTTTAGTTCTTGCTATCATTTTGGTGTAATCATCGTTCATACCAGATACATAGTAAGGAAGCCCACAGGCACCATAGGATAAACATGAACCTTTCTCATAAACTGTAATCTTAGCATTACTATCAGCTCTATTAATTTTAGAAGCAGCCGACATACCCGCAGCAACTCCACCAACAACAACAATCTTCATAAAACTCCTCCTATTTATAAATAATTTCAGACTTTATTTTATGCTTAAATACAAAATTAATTAGACTTCCATCAGAAGTAGATAATATTTTTTTAATCAGACGTGGGTATCTATATAAAAACTTCAGAGAATTGCCTTATTAAAACAAGAATACTATTATAAATAGATAATACCTGCCTTTCTTAATTTTCTTTGCAGAGAAAAAGAAAAAGCAGGTATTACTATACTATAAATAATTTTACTCTTATTTAAGATAACTGTAAAGAAAAAACTACTCTAATTAGTTATTTCACACAATATAGTTTGATTTAAAAAGTAATCTATCAGATTTATGTTTTTATTTTATAGATAACTGTTAAGATCTATTTGCTCTTTGAACGTATCCAAACCCACTCTATCTATGTAATCTCCAATCCTTTCTCTAGTACCTGCATTTTCATTATATACCTGAATAACTTTCTCTATTAACTCATATATCTTTTCTTCTGATACAGAAAGCGCTATTTTATCCGCTATTCTAGGCTTGGCCCCACCTTTTCCACCAACATAGAGCATCCAGCCCTTTCCACCTCCTATTAATCCTATATCCTTGAATGCACTATCTGCACAGCTATTAGGACAACCACTTACACCTATTTTAAATTTATTAGGTAATTTTTTTCCATGGTATAAGCTATCTAATTTTGATCCAACTGCTACTGAATCTTGAAGACCTCTTTTGCAAAAAGTAGTTCCTGGACATATTTTTACACTTCTTACACATAAACCTATTGCTGCACCTGGATCCATATCCAAGTCTTTCCAAACATTGTCCAAATCTTCTTCTTTTAATCCGACTATTGCAATTCTTTGAGCTCCGGTTACTTTAATAGCTGCTGCATTATACTTCTCAGCTACATCTGCAATAGTTCTTAAGATGTCTGGAGTCACAATACCAGCAGTTAAATGTGGTGCAATTCCATATGTTTCTTTGTCTCTTTGTAATATTGCTCCCTTTTCTAATAAATCAGTTTTCATAGTGCAACCTCCTAAATTTGTCAATTAAATATACATTATTAAATAATTACTCTTATTATATCATATTTTATATATTCATGAAAATATAAATATCAACAAAAATAAATTCTACACAGACTATTAAATTATTAGAATTATATCGTAATAAAAATCAGCTGTTGCATACTACTTTCGATCATACTTGACTAAATGCAGTATTCCCTTCTGCTCAATATAAACTACTAATTTTAGATATCATAATTTATTACTATTAGTTTTTGTAGCACCTCCTAGTTTTGATCATATAATAGTATTGGTGAGGTTTTTAACCACAGCAAATATAGAAGGAGAATTTAAATGTATAATAATCAATTTTTTCAATGCCCTTACTGTATACATCAAAATATCTGTCCATTTTTCAATTCACAGATAAGAAGATCTGACAACTATTATAACGATGGTTACCTTGATTACTATGATGAGTATTATGATCCCGATGACTTAGACTTGGATTCTAGGGCTCCACAGCAGGAAGTAAACAGAATTCTACGCTTGATTAATGAACAAGAACCTCGGCTTTTTAGAAATTTTACAAAATATGGAATATCGCGAAATCAGGTTGATATCTACTTTAGAACAGCTATTAATTATACCTTAAATAATGCCTCAAAATATACTGGAAACATAAATCGAAGAACTAATGCTATTTTTAATGATTTCAGAAGATTACATGATTCAATTTTCAACTCTCTTCGTCGTGCAGAAGTTCCTAACACTATAGTTGATAGCACTTTTAGAGCTGTGATAGAGTTTACTCTTAGAAACAGTAGTATCCCCGTTCCACCACCAGTTCCAGGTGCTAGATGGAGTAAATGGGAAGATCTTGGTGGAGTCTTAACTTCTGGCCCTTCTTCTTCTTCTTGGGCACCAAACAGACTTGATGTATTTTCAGCTGGAAATAATAGTAATTTATATCATAAGTGGTGGAACGGATCTCGCTGGAGTAACTGGGAAAACCTTGGAGGTATCCTAACTTCTGCTCCTGCCGCTGTTTCCTGGGGACCTAACAGAATTGATGTATTTGCTAGAGGCACCAATAATTCTATGTGGCATAAATATTGGAATGGATCTCAATGGAGCAACTGGGAAGATCTTGGAGGCGTTCTATCCTCTGCTCCTGCTGCTGCCTCTTGGGGATCTAATAGAATTGACACCTTTGTTCGAGGAACAGATAATGCTCTTTATCATAAATATTGGAACGGTTCTCGCTGGAGTGACTGGGAAAACCTTGGTGGAAACCTGACCTCCTCTCCAGCTGCTGTTTCTTGGGGATCTAACAGAATTGATGTATTTACTCGTGGTCAAGGTAATCGCCTATATCACAAGTGGTGGGACGGTAACCGCTGGAGTAATTGGGAAGATCTTGGTGGAAATTTAACCTCTGCTCCTGCTGTATCCTCTAGATCTTCTAACAGACTAGAAGTATTCGCTAGAAATCAAAACAATCAACTTATAACCAAATCCTGGAATGGATCCCGCTGGAGTAACTGGCAAAATCTTAATGGTATACTCACTTCAGATCCTGCCGCAGTATCCTGGGGACCTAACAGAACTGACGTATTTGCTAGAGGCACCAATAATGCTTTGTGGCACATTTGGAGAGATTAGCTTGATATAAAACGATAAATTTCGGAACTCTTCTGTTAAAGCAATAAGAATTAAAAACTAATTTCTAAACTTTGCAAAGATTCTTTGACTAATACCCATAAAACCTTAGGAAGACATTTGCTAACCTAAGGTTTTCTCAATTAAATTTAATCTATTTATTTTTCATTCTGTAGCCAGTATTAAAGTCTACTATATTTTTTAATGGCTCATGTTTCTTAAAATGTTCAAGATTTTCAATACTTATGCTAACAATTCTTCTCAAGGTTTCTGGAAGATGAAAAAATCCTGATATGTGAGGAGTAATAATGACTCCTGGTACATCCCATAATCTATGTTGAGATGGTAATGGTTCTGGTTCTGTTACATCAAGACCTGCTCCACTAATTATTCCATTTTCAAGCGCATCACACAAATCTTCAGTACATATACAATTTCCTCTTCCTACATTAATAATAATTGAACTTTTCTTCATTAAATTAAATTTATCCTTATTAAATAAATGGTAAGTCTCCTTTGTCCCTGGAAGCGATAAAGCCACTACATCCGCTTTAGGTAAAAGGTCATTCAAGTCTTCCATTGTATATAATTCATCAATATATTCTGGCTTTTGTCCTTTAGTTCTTTTTACACCTATTGTATAGCTTCCAAGTGCCTTCATCTTTCTAGCAAAGTCTCCTCCGATATCGCCTAGTCCCACAACTAATGTAGTACTTCCTTCTATGGAAGTAACATTTCCTTCATCCTTCCACATATGTTCCATCTGATTTCTATAATATAAATTCAGCTTTTTTTTAATTTCAAACACTAAACCTAACATATGTTCAGATATTGCAAGTCCATAGGCTCCAGTAGCATTCGTAAGATATGCTCCTTTAGGAATTACACCAGCTTCACAGTATCCATCTGTGCCTGCACTATTTAATTGCAGCCATTTAAGCTTTTTAGTTCCCTTTATGTATTGTGATGGAACATTACCAATAATTATATCAGCACTTTTTACAAGTTCCTCACTAATTTCTTCAACAGATATAAAAATATACTCTGCCTCCGGCATCTTTGACTTAAGTTTTTCTTTTTCCTCTTCATTTAATGGAATTACTACTAAAATTTTCATCTATTGCCACTTCCTTTTTATATATATTATACTATATGATTATTAATTTAATAAACTTTGTTAAATGCCCTTAGAAACTTAATCTCTATGCTTACACTAATATTTAACTTACTTTTCACACTAATACTTTTATAATAATATCATACCTCAGAAGTATTAATATTTTATGAACCAATACCTAGTATATGGATTAAATTAACAAAATAAAAACATTGACATAATTGCAAGAAAACAATATAATTAAATTCATAATTTTAATTTTCTACATATTCAATTCATTTTACAACAATACTATCGTTAATCTTTTAGTTTTACGCAATATTAGTTATTTCAACGTTTACACGAAATTAATTCTTTGACATATATCTTTTTCAAATGAAATATCACTCCTTTTTAATACTTAATGTTTTTTTAAAATGAAATTTATACATATTAATATTTCATAATTGTATTTAACAATTTCTGTACATAATTTATTTTCAACATGTAGTAATTGATTTTTAAAAAAGGGAGGAAGACTTATGAATTTCAAAGAAATGATTGAAAAAGATAGGGAGATAAGAAAAAGACAAGAATTTGAAGGTACATTTTTGCAATATTTGCAAATCATTAAGGACAATCCTCAAATCGTAAAATTGTCACACAAAAGAATGTATGACATTATAACCAGTAAGGGATATAAAGTATTGCGACCTGAAGAAAATCCAAGAATAAAAAAATTATATGGAAATGAACCTATAAAGAAATATAATTTTTTTAAAGATGATTTCTTCGGAATTGATAAGGTAATAATGAAACTAGTTAACTATTTTCATTCTGCAGCCATGAAAGGTGAGGAATCCAGGCAAGTACTCTATTTAGTAGGACCTGTTGGAGCTGGAAAATCTTCTTTAGTTGATACAGTTAAAAAGTCATTAGAAAGTGCAGATCCCATATATGCTCTTAAGGGATGCCCTATGAGAGAAGAACCTTTACATCTGATACCAAAACACTTAAGAAAAGATTTTGAAGATGCTTTAGGTATTCAAATCGAAGGAGATTTATGTCCTATCTGCAAACACAGATTAAAACACGAATATAATGGAGAATATGAGAACTTCCCAGTAGTTACAACAGATTTCTCTATTCGTTCAAGAAAGGGTGTAGGTGTAGTACCTCCTGTAGACCCAAATAACCAAGATACTTCTGTACTTACAGGTTCAATTGATATTTCAAAAATGGACATGTATGCTGAGGATGATCCAAGAATATTCTCTTTAAATGGAGCTTTCAATGTTGGTAATAGAGGCCTTGTAGAGTTTATTGAAGTTTTCAAAAATGATGTTGAGTATCTGCATACAGTTATTACCGCAACTCAGGAAAAATCTGTTCCATCTCCAGGTAAAGGTTCAATGATATATTTTGATGGAATTATCTTAGCTCATTCCAACGAATCTGAATGGAATAGGTTTAAATCTGACCATACCAATGAAGCTATACTTGATAGAATTGTAAAAATTGAAGTTCCTTATTGTATGGAATTAAACGAAGAAGTAAGAATATATAAAAAAATACTGAAAAAGAGTCAGTTTAATGCTCATATAGCTCCTCATACCATTGAAACTGCTGCAATGTTTGCTATTCTTTCTAGGCTTTCACCATCAAACAAGGTAGATTCAATGACTAAATTAAAAATTTACAACGGAGAAGATATAATCGAGAAAGGCAGCACTAAAAAAATTGATTTTGCCGAGTTAAAAGAAGAAGCTGGAATGAGAGAAGGTATGGCAGGAATTTCTACTAGATTTATTGTTAAAGCTTTAGATCATGCACTTTCGAGTTCAGAACACAATTGTATTAATCCATTAAGTGTAATAGAAAGTCTATTAAAGGCAGTTAAGGATTTAGATATAGCTGAAGATGATAAAAAGAGATATTTAACATTTCTTCAAGATAACATTAGAAAAGAATACAACAAAATATTGGAAAAAGAAGTAACTAAAGCCTTTATTCATAGTTTTAAAGAACAAGCTGAGAGTCTTTTTGATAACTATCTTGATCATGCAGAAGCTTATGTGAATAAAAACAAAATCAAGGACAAGTCTACTGGTGAAGAACTCGATCCAGACGAAAGCTTTATGAGATCAATAGAAGAGCATATTGGTATTTCAGAAAGTTCTGCAAAGGGCTTTAGGACAGATGTTACTTCTTATATGTTCTATGTTATAAGAAATGGAGGTAAGATCGATTATACTTCTTACGAACCATTAAAAGAAGCAATTGAAAAGAAACTTACAGCCTCTGTAAAAGAATTGTCAAGAATTATAACTAAATCAAAGGTTAGAGATAAAAATCAAGATGAAAAATATAATTCTATGGTTGAGGAAATGAAGGCAAATGGTTATTGCGACTACTGCTGCGATGTTATCTTAAAATATGCTGCTAATAACTTATGGAAGGACTGATAATCTATGGCTATTTTCAGAGAATTTGATGCAGGTGAGCATCATGATAGATCTTTAGAAGACAGAAGGCGTCATAGACAATTGGTGGAGAAATCTATTAAAGACAATTTAGCAGATATTGTATCTGAAGAAAGCATTATAGGACAAAGTAAGGATAAAAAAGTCAAAATTCCTATAAAAGGCATTAAGGAGTATCAGTTTATATATGGAGATAACAAAAATCCAGGCGTTGGCAGCGGAGATGGTTCTCAAAAAAGAGGAGATAAAATCGGAGAAGAGAAGGCTCAAAAAGGCAAAGGTAAAGGTGGCCCTGGAAATGAAGAAGGTGAAGATGTATATGAGACTGAAATTACTCTTGAAGATATCATAAATTACCTTATGGAGGATTTAGACCTTCCTCTTATGAATAAGAAAAAATCCTCCGAGCTTTTATCAAGTAGTTCAATGAAAAGAGTAGGTTATCAAAAAAATGGTATTAATCCTAGATTTGCTAAGAAGAAAACTGTAGTGGAAAAATTAAAAAGAAAACAATTAGCCAAAAAAGCCATGCATGAGGTGGAAGAAGATACATCCTCAAAAGATACAATTGAAAATACTACGAAATTTAAACAAAGATTTCCTTTTAGACAGGATGATATAAGATATTTTAGGGTAAAAAAGAAACCTAAACGTGAACTAAATGCTGCTATTCTTTGTGTTATGGATACTTCAGGTTCTATGGATAGCACTAAGAAATTTCTTGCTAGATCCTTTTTCTTTATCTTATATCAATTTATAAAAATGAAATACAATAATGTAGAAGTAAAATTTATTGCTCACTCCACTACTGCAAAAGTAGTTACAGAAGTTGAATTTTTTCACAAGGTAGAATCTGGAGGAACCTATATTTCCAGTGGACTAAAGAAAGCACTAGAAGTAATTGAAGAAAATTATAACCCTTCCTACTGGAATTTATACACTTTCTATGTTAGTGATGGCGATAACTGGAGTGAAGATAACGAAGCTGCTTTAAAAAGCGGTAAAGAATTGAGTGAAATTTGCAATCTCTTCAGCTACGCTGAGATTATTCCAAGCCTCTATGGCAGTAATATAAAAGAAATTTTTAAAAATGGAATAGATAAAAATAATTTCACTGCTGTTAGTATTCATGAAAAGCAAGATCTTTGGAAATCACTTAAAGAAATATTGAAAAAAGAATTGGAAGCGAGGTGATTTTCTTGGAGTATTCAAGCACAGATCTAAAAATATGGTGTGAAACTATAGAAAGCATGGCAGAAAAGTTAGGTCTTGATTTCTATTCACAGGAATTTGAAACGATAAGTTATAGGGATATGATTGCCTATGAATCCTATGTAGGTATGCCTTCCAGATATCCTCACTGGAGCTTCGGTAAATCTTATGAAAAAATAGAATCTCTATACAAATATAATCTTACTGGTCTTGCTTATGAAATGGTAATAAACTCTGATCCATGTCTTGCTTATTTAATGAAGGATAACACATTGCTTCTACAGATTCTTACTATGGCTCATGTATATGGCCATAATGATTTTTTTAAAAATAACAGATTGTTTAAAGAAGGTACAAAAGCTTCCTATGCCTTAGAAATGTTTAAAAACAATGCTGATATGATACGTGAATATGTTAATGATCCAAGTATTGGGTATGAGGGCGTGGAAAATATATTAAATTCAGCTCATGCTATAAGGTTTCAAAAGAATAGAGTTATAGGAATAAAAGGAGACCTTAATGAGGATATTATAGGATTTATTGCAACTCATGGAGATCTCTCGGAGTGGCAGAAGAATGTTTTAAATGTAGTAAGAAAAGAAACCGAGTATTTTATACCACAAATTGAAACAAAAATCATGAATGAAGGTTGGGCAAGTTACTGGCATTATAAAATTTTAAACAAACTTCATCTTCCAGATTCTCTACACATTGAATTTATTAAAAGACATAATGACGTTATTACTCCTAGTATGGGAAGAATAAATCCCTATCATTTAGGCTTTGAAATGTTCAAGTCTATAGAAAATAAATATGGTATAGATAAAATATTTGAAATAAGAGCTCTAGAGAGAGACGAATCCTTTATAAGGAGGTATTTAACCAAAGATCTATGCTACGAACTTAATCTATTCCAGTATGCAAAATCAGGAGAAGACTATATAATAGATGAAATTTCTGACGACACAGGTTGGATGAAAATTAGAGATACTTTGTGTAATACCTGCGGCATGGGAACAATACCAAATATTATAGTAAAGGAAGTATCTAAAAACAATCGAACTCTCATTTTAGAGCATATGTATGAAGGTAGAGATTTAAACTTTGTTTATATGGAAGCCACTTTAAAACATATTTATGATCTATGGCAGAACCCTATTCAATTAAATACCAAGATGAAAGGAAAAGATGTACAAGCTTACTGTGATGAAAATAAGAAAGTTTCTTATTCTCCTTATTAGAATTAGAATTGAATTTAAAGTGAACCGCCTCATTAAAATGTACCCTTCGTCAAGGACAATAGAAAAAGTTTGTTAGTCTGGATAAACCAAAAAAAGCTTTAGAGTAATAAAAATCTCAAATGATTTTTATTACTCTAACATCAATCTTTTATTGCTTCCTTATGTTCTTTTTCAAGAAGAATTCCTCCAACTAAGCCAAACACTGCAAATATAACCGGTATAATGAATCCGTAAAGATATCCAACATTACTTGGACCAGTATTAAAATGATCCAATACTTTTCCAAAGATACTTGGTAACAGAACAGCACTTAAGAATCCTCCCATATTTGCAAATCCAGAAACAACACCTACCTCTTTTATAGAAAAGGATTGACGAACAGCTGCAAATGTCAACGCACTTGATCCATTACAAAAACCAACACTTAGGAAAAGGGTAACTAAAATGGAGAATGGCGGCCTCCCACCAAAGAAAATGAAAGCCCCCCAACTCACAAGACTAACAAAATGAATGATAACATAAGGTTTTTTAATAGCTCCCAATCGGGTTGAAATGAAACTAGTTATAGGTGCTCCAATAAGAGCTCCAACAAGCCCAACCATAATAAGCTGGCTTGCACCTGAACGTGTCATTCCATATACGTGCATTCCATAGGGCACTGCCCAAGAGCCTATAAATCCTACATATGTACCTACAAGACCGAAATGACATAAAAATGTTGCCCATGCCTGACGATGGAAAAATACCCGTCTTAGGATAACAATAATTTTTTCACGTTTATGTCCTTTTTCAGCAGGATTGGTCGCTGAAAGGCTTTTTCTCATTTGCTTTGGCTTTTTAACAAGAACAAAATAAAGAAGAACAGAACAAAAACATAAAATAATTCCCGTTACAAAGAATGGTATTCTCCAACCGGATAAAGAAATCCATGCTGAAAAAGGAACCGTTGCCAATAAGAATCCAAGTCCTCCACTCATTCCAGCTAGTCCAAGTAATCCAACAAATTCTTTTGCCTTAAACCAACGACTTAAAATCAATACTAAATTAACCCAAATTGCTGCATCTCCTATTCCATCCAATAATCTACCAAAAAGTAGAATTGGTATATTGGTTGCAGCGCTATAAATTAAAGTACCTAAACCACTAAGCAGTGTTCCTGTAATAAGAAAAAAATTGGGACCATACCGATCAGACAATATCCCAATGGGTATTTGTAAACCAGAATAAGCTAAAAATTGAATACTTGCCAGTAACCCAATTTTAGATGCTGTCACATTAAAATCTTTCATTAATTGATCTGAAATTAATCCTGGTGCTGTTCTTTGACTCACAATTAAAAAATATGCAAATAATGCTGAGCCAAACACAACCCACCTATACTTACTGTTTTGCTTTTCCACTTAATCTCCACCTCTGTCAATTTTAATATCTTAATTTAAAATGGATTTAACCTCCCTGTAGGCTAAATCCATTTTACTAGAATATATAATTTAAGTCCAGTATCATTCTCTAATAACTCTTACCATTACAACTCCATCAATTGCCTTAATTTTTCCAACTACTTCATCAGGTATATCTCCATCAACATCTATTATATTATATGCAATGCTTCCTTTGTGTTTATTCAACATACTGGCAATATTTATTTTGTTTTGTGCTAATACAGTAGCTATCTGTCCAACCATATTAGGAACATTAATATTAGCCGCTAAAAGTCTTGTGTCGCCTTTATAATTCATCTTACAATCTGGAAAATTCACTGAATTTTTAATGGTGCCTATTTCAAGAAAGTTTTTAAGTTCATCTATTGCCATAGCTGCACAATTTTCCTCTGATTCAGGGGTTGAAGCTCCCAAGTGAGGGATTGTGATAATATTATCATTACCTATTAATTCATCCTCTGGAAAGTCTGTAACATAACAGCTTACAGTCCCATCTTCTATTGCTTCAAGTAAATCTTTATTTATAATCAGTCCGCCTCTTGCCATATTTATTATTTTTATACCTTTTTTCATAATCGAAAACTTCTCTTTACTGATCATATCTTTAGTATTGCTATTTAATGGAACATGAATAGTAACATAATCTGCTGTAGCTAGTAAGTTATCAAAATTTGTCTCTTTTATTACATTTCGCGAGAGCTTCCACGCTGAATCCACTGATATATAAGGATCGTATCCTATTACTTCCATGCCAAGTGCAAGTGCATCATTGGCAACCATTACTCCTATAGCTCCAAGCCCCACAATTCCAAGCTTTTTACCTTTAAGCTCGGGACCTTCAAATCGGCTTTTAAATTTTTCTACTAATTTAGGAACATCTTCACCTTTTCCTTTAAGAGTTTTAGTCCAATTTATTCCACTATATATCTTCCGTGAAGAAAGGAAAAGAGATGCTATAACTAACTCTTTGACACCATTTGCATTTGCCCCTGGAGTATTAAATACAACAATTCCCCTTTCAGAACATTGGTCTATTGGTATATTATTAACTCCTGCTCCTGCTCTCGCAATTGCTTTAAGATTTTGAGGAAGCTCAGCATTAAGTAAGTTAAAGCTTCTAAGAAGAATTCCATCTGGATTATCGAAATTTTCACCGATTTCGTATAAATCCTCTTTCATTGTATTAAGTTTTTCCTTTGAAATGTTATTGTACTTTTGAATTTTAAACATTTAATTGCCTCCTATATATCTATTTTATGAATTATAAGTACATTTATCTTACAACCTCTTAAACTAATAAGAGAAACTTTCATAAAAAGTCTTCATAATAATTATTACTTTATAGTTTTATTACAAACATTTGTATAATATTACACAAAACAATGCTTAACGCAATGCTTCTTTCTTAAGCATATTCTTGAAAATAAAGAAGAGAAGGTTGTATTTCCCCTTCTCCTTAAAGTTTGAAATAATATACACTTTTTTTTTACATTATAAAATCAAAAAACCGACTAAAAGCTTTGCCTTAATCGTAAAATCTCTTGTTCTCTTCATTTTTTCATCCTCTAAATTCTATATAAATTTCAAAACAACATTCTTTAATGTATTGATATCAAAGGGTTTAGAAATATAATCATCCATGCCCATTTCAATACATGTTTCCCTATCTCCATTCATAGAGTACGCAGTCATTGCAATAATATGAATGTGTTTTTGTGTTCCTATTTCTCCTTTCCTAATTATTTTGGTAGTGTCATACCCATTTAATTCTGGCATTTGTATATCCATAAGTATTATATCAAATGGACTTTCTTTCAAAATTTCTAAGGCTTGTTTACCATTATATGCGCACTCAAATTTATACCCTAATCTTTCTATCATTTCGCAGGCTATTTTCATATTTATCTCGTTATCTTCAACTATTAATATCCTTTTAGCTTTATTCAAAGTCATTTTATTATCTGATAAATCTAGATTTTTGCTATAAGTATCTTTTGTATAATCTAGTAAGAATTCTGCTGTAAAATAAAAAGTACTTCCCTTATTTTCAACACTATCAAACCATATATCACCATTCATTAGCTTTGCTATATCTCTTGAGATAGCGAGCCCTAACCCTGTACCATAATATTTTTTAGTATATGTCATATCTTGTTGAACAAATTTTTTGAAGATATCATTTTTAAACTCTTCTTTGACTCCAATTCCTGTATCCTGTACAGAAAATTCGAGGGTTGATTTATTATTAGAGCTATTTATCTTTTTAACCTTAAATATTATCTGGCCTTTTTCCGTAAATTTAATAGCATTATTAATTAAATTTATTAATACTTGATTTAATCTGATTTCATCACCTATTAAATCAAAACTTATGTATGGATCTATGTAATAAAACACTTCTAAACTTTTATTGTTACAAGCAATGGATAGTTCTTTAGTAATTCTATCTAACGTTTTTTTTAGGTTGAAAGGTTTTAAATTAAGTTCAAACTTACCTGATTCTATTTTAGAAATGTCTAATATAGAGTTTAAAATACTTAGTAACAATCTGGACGAATATCTAAACATATCTAAATATTCTTTTTGATGATTGTTGAGTTTAGTTAACTCAAGTAAATCTATTAATCCTATTATTCCATTCATAGGAGTTCTAATCTCATGACTCATATTAGCAAGAAATTCACTTTTAGCTTTATTGGCCTTATCTGCCTCTTCCTTAGCTTCTTCTAATTCTTGATAATTTGCTCTTAATTCTTCTTCTGTTGCCATGAGTTCTTCATATAAAGCAGATATTTCTTCATATTTATCTCTTAATTCCTTTTCTATTCTTTTAGTATCTGTTATATCTCTCGTGATATTTGAAGCGCCTATTAAATTTCCTTCTAAATCATAAATAGGCGAAACTGTAATAGAAACGTTTATGAGATTGCCATCTTTCTTTTTTCTTATACTCTCAAAGCCTTTAATTTTATCATCATTTTTAATCTTTTGCATTATTTTATAAAAATCATCAATTTTTTCTTCTGGAATAATTATAGATATATGCTTACCAATGGTTTCTTCTTTTTTATAGCCATAAATATTTTCCGCTCCCCTATTCCAACTTGTAATAATTCCTTCTAGATTTTTTCCTATTATAGCATCTTCTGTATTTTCGACTAACGAAGCCAATTCTCTTGTTTCTTTCTCATTTTTTATTCGATTAGTTATATCTCTTATAATACTTAAAATAAATTTATGATTATCAATTTCTACTCCTATTGATTTTACCTCTACCGGAAACCTTGAACCATCTTTTCTATAATGTCTGGTCTGAAACTCAATCTCACCAAATTTAGCTCTTTTAAATTGAGCATTTATAATCTCTGGCTTTTCTCTCTTCCTTAGTTCAAATATATTTTTTGAAAGCAATTCTTCTTTATTATACCCATAAGAATCAATAGCTTTCTTGTTAGCTTTTAATATATTGCCTTCACTTGAAAATAAAATTATTATATCATTTGCATTATACAGTGCCGCCCTGTAAATTTGTAAATCGTTATAATTGTTTATAAAACTGTTGTCATTGATTTGATCACCCATCTCTCATCCCACCTTATCTAGCTCAAAGTATTCACATAGTAGACTTATTATTTTTTAGCATTCCTTCAAGCTTCTCTTCATCAACTGGCTTACTGAAATAGTATCCTTGAATTATATTACAACCTAAGTTCATTAATACTCCAAGCTGCTCTTTTATTTCAACACCTTCAGCTATAACTTTGTATTTTAGACTTTTGGATAAATTTAAAATACACTCTATTACAGCCCTATTTTTCTCATTTTCAATATTGTCAATGAAAGATTTATCTATTTTCAAAGTATTAATAGGTAAAATCGTTAGATAACTCAAAGAGGAATAGCCTGTCCCAAAATCATCAATAGAAATGTTTACGCCTTTTTTTATCAACTCATTTAGATCTGCAATTTTTTCATCATTTAATTCAATTAAAGTTCTTTCTGTTATTTCAATTTCAAGTAAGTTTAAAGGAATTCTATTTTCCTTACAAACATTTATTATTTTATCTTTAAAGTTAGACCTTTTTATCTGAATAGGTGAAACATTTATGGACACATTATTAAATTTATATTTTTTTTCTTTGAACTCACAGATTTTTTTACATACTTTATTAAGTACCCAATCACCTATATCTAGAATTATTCCAGTTCTTTCAGCTATAGGTATAAATTCAACTGGAGATACAAAACCAAGTTTTTTATTATTCCATCTTAATAATGCTTCAAATGCAACTATTCTATTTTCTAAAGCATCAATTTGTGGCTGATACACAATATAGAGCTCATTCTTTTTTATCGCTTCCTTTAATTCATTTTCAATTAAAATTCTTCTTGTATATGATTCACTTAGAGCTTGTTCAAAAAAAGTGTATGTATTTTTTCCTCTAGCTTTTGACTCATACATGGCTAAGTCTGCAAATTTCAACAGATCATTGGAAGCATAACTATCTCGTGGAAAAATTGATATTCCTATGCTTGTGGTCATATATAATTGTTTTTCATTAAGCTCAAAAGGTTTTTTGCAATAATCTAATATCATATCACATATCTCTTTTAACTTTTCAACAGAATCGAATTTCTCCACAAGTATAACAAATTCATCTCCACCTACTCTATACAAAGTACCGTAGTTCTTAACACATATATTTAATAATTGTGAAAAGACTTTTAATATTAAATCTCCATAATCATGACCCAAAGTATCATTTATAGACTTAAAATTATCTAAATCTACAAATATTATTGCTCCTTCTTGATCGAAATGTATGATCTTATCTAAAACATTTTTGAAATCCATTAGAAACAAATTCCTATTTGGTAATTTAGTAATAGAATCATAATACAAGCCTTCCATTGATATCCTTTGGATATCTTTTTCTTCTGTAATATCACTTACTATCCCAAAAAGACTTTTCACTTCTTCGCTTTCACTTTTTATCATATTTCCTTTAAACAAAACCCATTTTAGCTTATTTTCTTTTGTAATAATTCTAAATTCACTTCTATAGAAAGATACCTTTCCCTCTATAAAAAAATTCAAATCGTTTATTGCACTCTCTACATCTTCATGTATTGCCATATTCTTAATAAAACTAAGTAGACTATTATACTCACTTGTATCATACTGAGTAATCTTCTTTAACGCAGCAGAGGCGAAAAATATATTTTCTTTAAGCTTCCACTCCCAAACTGCAATATTAGCTTCTTCAATTGCTTGTCTATACATTTCAAAATTTTCTGTATATCCTTGGTTATCTTTTTTCATCTTCATAAGAACATTTTTTACACTCCTTACTATTTGTTATTTATGTTTTCTAGCTATCTCTCTAATAGATTCATAAACTTTATTTTAAATCATTCAATTCCTTCATGTACGCTACTATTAATTCATCTAAATATTCACTTACTATTAACCTACCATCAACAGTTTCACTTGTATCAACATTGCAGCATACTTCATTTAAGATTTCTCTTATTTCATTTATATGTTTATTCAACCCCGACAATTTGATAGCTTTTTCTTTAAGATTTTCAGTTTTAATTCCATTTATATTATCTTGATTTATTATTGTCCTATTCCCACCACTAGTCTTAGCCTTATAGAGATTTTTCTCTACTTGCTCTAATAAATCTAAGCTATCCGCATCACTGCTTTTGATGTTATATACCCCAAAACTTGCAGTTATGTTAATACTAATTCCAGCATAATTAAAAATTGTATTTTCTAATTTCTTCCTTATTGTTTCAGCAACATTGTATGCATCTTTTAAACCGGTATTATTTAATACGACAATAAATTCTTCTACACCAAACCTACCAACCCAATCAGCATTGTTTCTCATTGACTTCAGTATTAAATCAGAAAAACCAATTAATATTTTGTCACCAATAACATATCCATACTTATGATTTACTTTTTTTAAAAAGTCTATATCTGTCATAATTATAGATAAAGGCATATTACTAATCTGGCTATTGTTAATATCCTCTCTTAATCTTTCATTCATCTTATTATCTGCGACAATAGTAATTAATTTCTTTGCAGGATCCACGATTCTAATAACATCATAAAAATTTTTAATAGATAGTCTTTCCTTAAATTGATCTACTATTTCCATACAATCCCTCCCTTGTATGATAAAAATTGACTACCCTATGAGAAATTTGATTAATTTATTAAAATTCGTGCCTATTCTTAAAAGCCTTTTCATTATTTTTCTTTTTATTACATTAAGTCAAAATAAATATCCCATATTTTTTCAACAACTCCATCACTTATCTTTATAGTGGACGTAGCCATTTCATAAACTAAGTTATTTTCTAAATGTTTAAGTTTAAGCAAATAATTATCTATATTTTCATTTATAAATTTATCATCGTATTGAGGATTACCGATAATATCTAGAATAATTTTATTCTCTTTACTTGTATATAGCCTATATTTTTCTCTTATTACATTTGATATTTCTTCTGGTGGAAACAAATGACATCTAAGAACAAACTTTCTTTTTGATATATCAGAAGCATAATACTCTATCTTCTTCTTTAACAATATACATAATTTATCTTTTATTGAGATATCTTGATTTAACGCCTCTATGCTTCGAATATAATTAATATAATCATTACGGATATTGTCATAAATATAAAAAAACAAATCTTGTTTTGATTTATAGTAAAAATACACAGTTGATGCCTTAACCCCTACCTCCCTGCAAATGTCTCTAATATTAGTTGCTTCATATCCATTTTCTAAAAAAAGTCTAAAGGACGTATAAAATATTTTATCTCTTGTTGCATTTTCCAAAACACTTACCACCTTATGCAAATTATTCTTATGAAAGTCAAATATTTCTTCCTTTTTATTTTACCTATGTATATAACGTTCGTTACATAAATCATATCACTGTATTTTTGTTCATTCAATTTATTTTATATTACAAGTTCACTTATAATTCGACCTTTGACCAAGTCAACTATTGCTTATGTTGACATCAAAATGTATTAACGCAATCCATAAAAACAAGGAACATGTATATAATGACATCTACTTTTCATTATATACATGTCCTTTGTTTTTTAACTTTACTACTTGATAGTGTATTTTTATTGTTTTTTTACATCCTCAACCCAAATTGTAAAATAAAATGTACTTCCTTTCCCTAATTCACTCTCAACCCCTATTTTCCCTTCCATAAGTTCTACAAGTCTTTTAGATATAGCAAGTCCTAAGCCAGTTCCCTGAAACCTTTTTTTATTACTGTCATCGAGTTGGGTAAAGTAATTGAAGAGCTTGGGAATATCTTCTTTTTTTATTCCTATTCCTGTATCACCTATTGAGAACATTAACTGAACTTTATTTTCTGAAGCTCTGATCTTTTTAACATATAGTTTAATTTCACCTTTCTGTGTAAATTTAATGGCATTCCCCAAAAGATTAGTAATTACTTGATTTAATCTAACCGAATCGACATATATTTGTTCCGGAACATCATCTTCCACTTCTATCTTTAAAATAAGATTTTTATTATAGACTAATGGTGCATAAAAATTTTCCATTCTGTTAACAAAAGTTTCCATGTAAGTCCATTCAGGTACAAGTTCAACTTTTTCAGCTTCTATTTTAGATAAATCAAGTATATCATTAATAATTTGAAGCAAATCTTTAGTAGATTTTTTCATTATGTCAATCATTTTCCTCTGCTCTTCCTCTAAATCAGTCATTAATATTAAATCAGCCATACCAATAATTCCATTCATGGGTGTTCGTATCTCATGACTCATATTGGCAAGAAACCGACTTTTTGCTTTATTGGCCTTCTCAGCCTCTACCTTTGCCGCTTGTAAATCTATATTAATTTGTTCCAGTTCAAGCTTTCTACCTTTAAGATCAGATATTAACACACATAATTTCTCCGCCATTACATTAAATGCATCAGATAATTTTCCTATCTCATCGTTCCTAACAATCCTAGCTCTTTTTGATAAATCTCCCTTAGAAAATTTTTCTGTTATACTTATTAAATCGTCTATAGGTTTTACAAAGTATTCTGTTCTTTTTATCCAAAGTATTATAACAGTACCCAGAAGAATTATAGACAGGCATACGAAAGTATAAATATTTTTTGACATATTATTTATAAATTGACTTTCAGGAAATGACGTTATAATTAACCAATCTATTCCTTCTTTTTTATATTCACTCACTCTGATATAAAACTTGTCACTATCTGTATTTACTATAAAATGATCTTTGGAATTGTTTTTATAGTCTGAATAGGCTTCTTGTATGTACCTGTCATTAACCTCTTTAATTTTAATTCCTTTGATTTGACCATCTGCAAGCGTTGTAAAATTAGGATTTCCAAGTGAATTAGCAACAATCTGACCTGAACTTTTTTCTATAATATAAGCAGTTGCTCTACTGTTTTTCAAAATCTCCTTCAAATACGTATTTATCTTTGAAAGAGTAACATGCGTTCCTAACACACCTTTAAAAGCACCCTTGTTATCATAAATTGGATAGGCTGCAGTAATTGCTAAATCCTTCATAACAAAATGTTCATACACGTTTGAAAATGTAGGGCCTCTTTTTTCTTTAGCGGCTGTATACCAATCTCTTGTTCTAGCATCAAATTTCCCAAAGTTTTCTACAAACTCTCCTGAAGTTAAATCATCTTTCAAAGAATAGTAACAAGATTCATAATTAGTTTCAGCATCACTTCTCATAACCTCTATTTTACCTTTTTCAGTTCTTCTTGCACCATAATATTCCCCATTTTCGGTGCCATAACTGAAACTATATATGTGTTCTGAACTTGCTTTCATTATGCTAGAAAAAAATATTTCCCTTTCTTTCTTATTATGTATATCTACTATATTACTTTTAATTACATTATAATTCGAACTGTTAATAAATATAGGTATATTAATAAACTCATCTATTCTATTTAAAATTTCTTTAGCCGAGTCATTCTCTATTTTTATAATATTGCTTTCCACCACTTTATTTGATTCATTAAATGCTATATACCCTATGATGACTGTTATACAAACAGCGATGCCGATAAAGGTAGTAATAATTCTATTTTTTAATGAGTCTCTTACTTTTTTCATTTTATTACTCTTTCCATCCCCAATCTTTAAAATTCACTATAATTAAAGGCTGAAATCTAAATACAATCTAGATCTCAACCTCTAAAAATTCTGTAATTTTTTATTAAAAAACTTGGTATTATTAGTGAGTGATTTTTCAATTTAAGTCCTTAAATGAAATTCCATAAATTCATAAAGCTTTTCAATATCAAAAGGCTTAACTATGTAATCATCCATATCTGCTTTTATGCATTTATCTTTATCCTCACGCATAGCATATGCAGTCATTGCAATAATTGGTATGCGTTTTCCATCTAATTCTTCTTCTCTAATAATTTTAGTTGTTTCGAATCCATTCAATTCTGGCATTTGCACATCCATTAATATTAAATCAACCTTATTATTTTTTAATATACTTAAAGCCTCATTCCCATTATAGGCTGCAATGTATTTGTAACCCTTTCTTTTAATTATCCCTTCCATAACCTCTTGATTTATTAAGTTATCTTCCACGCATAAAATGACTTTGTCTTGTTCTATCCTGCTAATAGTAATTTTATCTTTTGCCATATTACTTATCTTCAATTTTCGTTCTTTATGTTCAAATTTTTTAAACTCGCATGTAAAAATAAATGTAGACCCTTTTCCTAGAATACTTTCAAAACATATATCTCCATTCATTAAATTAGCAAATTGTTTTGAAATGGCGAGACCTAATCCTGTTCCCATATGCTTTTTTTTGATGGATAAATCCCCCTGAATATAGTCATTAAATATTTTTTCTTTAAACTCTTCCTCTATTCCAATACCTGAATCCTTTATCTTAAATTCTATTTTTTCGCTACTTTCATCGTTAGAAATCATTTTTACCCTGAAAGACACATATCCTTCATCCGTAAATTTAACTGCATTACTAATTAAATTGTTCAAAATCTCCTTTAACTTTAATTCATCACCTATGATCTCAAAATTAATACTTGGATCCAAGTAATAACTTACTTCTAATCCTTTAGAATTTCCTGTTATTAAAAGATTGTTATAAATATTATTTATAGTTTCTTTTAAATTAAAAGATTGATTATTTAATTTAAATTTTCCTGATTCTATTTTGGAAATATCTAGCAAATTGTTAATTACACTCAGCATAGTGTGTGCTGATTCATTTAATATCTTGACATATTTGCTTTGTTCTTCATTTATACATTCCAATTGTAAAAGTTGTATAGTTGCAAGGATGCTGTTCATTGGTGTTCTTATTTCATGACTCATATTAGCCAAGAAAATGGATTTTGCTTTATTTGCATCTTCTGCTTTTTGTTTTAATAGTTCTAATTTTTTGCACTTTTCTTGTAATTCTTGATCTATTAACTTTCTATCTGTAATATCTTTATATACTTCCTCTACATCAGAAATGTCTCTTATAATACTGACTACCATATCCTTTGATTTTTTATTGCTATAAATTGATCTTACTTCAACGGGAAATTTTGAACCATCTTTTCTGTAGTGATAAGTTCTAAATTTTATGCCACTATTTAAAGCCTTATTTAATTGTTTTTGAGTAAATTCCTTAGTATCTTCATTTCTAAGTGCAAAAATATCTAAATTAACAAGTTCGTCAAAGGAATATCCATAAGCTTCAATTGCTTTCTTGTTACCATATATAATTTTCCCATACTTACCAACTATAAGAATAACTTCTGATGCGTTTTCAATGAAATCTTTTCCATTAAAAAATACTTGTCCATGTAATATATCTTCCTTATTAAATAATTTTTCCAATGTTGAGTCGCTCACAAATTCCACCATCCTTGTCAGCAATTATAATACATATCATTATAACCTATTATATCATCTATCTAGCTTATAAGAAAATATTATCTATTTTTCTAAATAACTTACCAACTTTAACATATCATCAACCATTGAATATAGAAAAAAGTGTGCCTATGAAAACATAAACACACCTGAATGTTTTTTATTTAACGTTTTGATTAATAGCTTCGTTAAAGCTTCCTACTCTATATCCCTCTAAATCTAAACTTACATATTTAAATCCAATTTCTTTTATATTTTTAGAAATAGTATCTAAAAGTTCTTCATTGAATAATTTGCTTCTATCACTTCTATTAACTTCAATTCTTGCTAAATCTCCATGGCATCTTACCCTAACAGCTCTAAAGCCTATACTCATCATATATCTTTCTGCACTTTCAATTTTCCTAAAATATTCCTCTTTCAATTCAACTCCATAAGGTATTCTTGTTAAAAGACAAGCGTATGGAGGCTTGTTCCAAGTATTGAGATTTAGCTCCTTAGAAAATGCTCTTATTTCCGCTTTTGTTAGTTTACATTCTAAAAGCGGACTTTTTACTTCTAACTCTTTTAACGCTCTAAGTCCTGGTCTATAGTCTTTAGTATCATCAAAATTTGTTCCGTCAATTACATAATTATAGCCTTGTTCTTTAGCTATAGATAGTATCATACTAAATACTGCCGTTTTACAAAGGTAACATCTATCTTCTGGATTATATCTGATAGAATCAATAATTGGCGCTTCTATAATTTCATGCTGCACCCCTAACTCTTTTACCAGTTCCTTAGCTTCTGCTATTTCCCACTTTGGAATATATGGTGATAAAATTGTTACTGCCTTTACATTATCCTGTAGTGCTTCTTTCGCTACTTTAAGTAAAAAGGTGCTGTCTACTCCACCTGAAAATGCCAGAATTACTTTTCCCAAACTTTTAAGGTATTTTACTAATTCATTATATTTCTCATTATTAATCATTTGTATCTCCTACCTCTCTAAACAAACAATCTCATTATAACTTTAAATATACAATATAAACCCGCTTTACACTTTTTAATTCCAAACCAGATGTAAAAAGGATCTAATCTATTCTTTCTTAATGAATTTACCTCCATTTTGATATTATAACACCTAGAGTCTAATTCAAGTCAATAGTTCCTATCTTTCTAATCAAGTAAAATATATATCATAACTTATTTTATATTTTACTAACTTTCCTGCTCACCTAAATACACTCTTAAAACATTTGGAATTTCTAGATCTCTATGACCTATTCCATAGGCAACCTTTTTAATTGAAAATTCAGCCTTAGAAGTAAATTCCTGAACGTTTGCTGCCAGTATTGCCGCCCCTGTAGGAGTAGTTGTTTCAAACTGAACTATACCAGTATTTATAGGAATATTCTTTAGTATTTCTGCTGTTGCAGGGGCTGGTACTGGCATAAGACCATGAGCACATTTAACAAATCCACCCCCAACTTGAACTGGTGACGCAATAATTTTATCTACTCTTAAGTAGTCTAAACAAATAGCTGCTCCCACCATATCTACAATTGAATCAATAGCTCCTACCTCATGGAAATGCACTTCGTATAAATCTTTTCCATGAATCTTTGCTTCTGCTTCTGCAACCTTCATAAACATATCTAAACTAAGCTTTTTAACTTTATCACTTAAGTCACTGGAACTTATTATTTCTTCTATATCTCTCAAGTTCCTATGATGGTGCTCATGGTTGTGAATGTGACTTTCGTGGATGTGTTCATGCTTATGTTTATTTTCATTATGATGCAGTTCATCACCATGGTGATGAGAGTGTTCATGAATATGCTCATTGTTATGTTCATGATTATGACCATGTAGCACCTGTTCTTGACTATATGTCATATCCTCTAATTTATCTTTTAATATAACCTCTACCCTAGTTCCTGTTATTCCAAGCTTTTCAGATCTTTCAATTTTCATTTCATATTCAGACTCTAGGTTGAGTTTTGAAAGTTCCTGAGTCAGATATTCTTTAGGAACTCCTATATCTATTAATACTGCTAAATTCATATCACCACTTATTCCGCAAAAACAATCATAATATAAAACCTTCATTTTTATTACTCCTTCTTACCCTTTGAATTTTAATATCATCTTTAATATTTTTTATATTTGTACTCAAACTTATCTTTCCTAAAATTTTAAAAGTATTTATAAGCAAACCAGAAAGTAGACTTATATGCAGGGATATGTTTCCAAAGCTGAAAGCACATATAAAAATTTTTTAGTCAATCTTAGCGAAACATTTTAGAAAATCTAAGAAGTATTTATATGTTTGAGGGAGTTTATAAATGCTTCTTAGATTTTCAAAATGTTGAGCTTCAGATTGACTAAAGATTTTTATAGTACTGAAGCTTGGAAACATATTCCGAAGTATAAGTCTACTTTCTGCCGTGTTTATCTATATCTACACAAATAGTTCCTTAACATTTTTTAACTCTTCGGGAATTTTAATTCCTTGTGGACAATGACTTTCACATTTGCCGCATTCTACACATTTATCTGGTTTTTCTGATGCACCTACAAGCATATTATATTGAAATTTAAATTCTCCTTCTGTTTGCGGCGTAGCGAGCATATGATATTGATTATAAAAAGTAAAGTTCTTAGGAATATTTACTCCTGATGGACAAGGCATACAATATTGACAACCTGTACAATTAACCTTTGTTCTTTGCTTATATGCTTCTTTTACATTATCCATTATTTCTAATTCTTTTTCTGTCAAAGAATTTGGTAATGCAACACCCGCAATTCTCAAGTTTTCATTGACATGATCCATTACACTCATACCACTAAGTACTACCGATACTTCCGGATGATTCCATACCCATCTTAGAGCCCATTCAACGGTCGATCTTTTAATCTCTGCTTTTTCAAGAGCATCTGTAGCTGCATCTGGAAGACCTTGAACTAGCTTTCCTCCTCTAAGCGGTTCCATAATGACAATTCCCAAATCTTTATCTGCTGCATATTTTAAACCTTCTGTTCCTGCTTGAAAATTTTCATCTAAATAATTATATTGAATCTGACAAAATGACCAATCATAATAATCAACTATCTCTTTAAATACATCTAACTCATCGTGAAAGGAGAACCCTGCATATCTTATTCTTCCATCTTTAATAGCTGAATTTAAAAACTCATCTATTCCTAATTTCTTTAAATTCTCCCAAACACCTCTATTTAAAGCATGTACTAAATAAAAATCTATTTTATCTGTTTGAAGGCGTTCTAATTGCTCATTTAAATATTTATCCATATCTTCTCTAGTATTAATTAACCAACTAGGAAGCTTTGTCGCTAAATTAACTTTTTCCCTATATCCACCTTTCAAAGCTCTACCAACAAATGGCTCACTTTCTCCACCTTTTGCCATTCCAGTTCCATGATAAGGATATGCAGTATCTATATAATTAACCCCTTCATCAATTGCATGATGAATCATTTCTATGGCCTTTTCGTCATCAATCTTAGTAACATCTCCATCAATAATAGGTAATCTCATACATCCAAAACCTAAAACTGAAACCTCTTCATTTGTTTTACCAAATTTTCTATATAACATCTTTCCATCTCCTTTATTTTAAAATCTAATCTTTTTAAAAAAACCGACTGTTTAATCTTAAAAATTGTTATTTTTTAGTGTTTTGTTATGTTATGCATTCATATTTCTGTATTTTTATAGAGCAGTTACTCTATTATTAAATATAATATCATCTCATTATATTTAATGCAAGAATTTCATACAAAATTTTTTATCTTAAATAAAATAACTTTTTTCTTTTGAAATTAATTCTTTAGTCTCTTTATTTTTTTCATTTTTAACTGCTAAGTGTCCATACTTCTCGATTTTATAATCTAGGCGTTCTAATGTTTTTTTCATATCTTCTAGTCTTGTTATAAGCTGCTTACGCTGTTCTATTAAGAGCTCTTTTCTTGTTCCAATTGTCTCATCGCCCTGCTCAAACAGTGCAACATATTCAATCAATACTTCAATAGAAAGACCTGCACTTCGCATACACTTGATGAATTCAACCCACTTGCAATCTTCTTCAGTGTAATTCCTAATTCCACTTTTATTACGATTCACACGATGAAGCAATCCAATACGTTCATAATAACGGAGCGTATCCTGCGAAATATCAAATTTTTTGCTTACTTCTGCAATAGTCAAGGGTTTGCACCTCCAATTATTCTTCTATTCTTCATTAAAACATTTCATTTTCTTAAATATTTTTATTAGTCACTACAGTAACACCTGTTGTAACTGATGAAGATATAATATTTCTTTGTTATATATACCTTACCACTTGGAGTCTACTCTAAGTCAAGAGGTTTTATAGAAATTTTTCGAAGGCTCGACTTCAATTTAATCTATCTATTAACATTCTAGAAGAATTTATAATTGCAATTCCTCCACTTCCAACATTTGAAGCTAAACCTGAATATATAATTGAACCGTTTAAGCTAAACATAATCCCTGATACTTATTGACATACTAAACATATATGTGCTAGATTATGTAAAAGAGTAATCACTCTGGAGGGTAAAATAATATGGATAGTAAAGATAAAATATTAAATGCAGCTTTAAAACTTTTCATAAAGGAAGGTTTCCATGGTACATCTACAGCAAAAATAGCAAAAGAAGCCGGCGTATCTAATGGTGCACTCTTTCACCACTTTAAAACTAAAGAAGATTTAATAAGTAAATTATATATAAAAACAAAGGAAGATTATAAAAGTTATCTTTTAGATCGTATGGTTTCACATAAAACAAGTAAAAGTAATATTAAGCAGTTCTGGCTCAATTGCGTTCACTGGAGCTTAGAAAACATGGATTGTATGACCTTCTACTTGATGTTTTCAAATTCACCTTATATTGATAATTTAAGTAAAAAAGAAGCATCCAGAAACTTTGATTTCATATTAGAACTTTTTCAAGAAGCAATTGATACTGAAATAATCATTAATGTAAATCTTAACTTAATTATAAATTCCTTTGCTGCATCAGTACAATCATTTGCTAATTTTGCTAAAGATAATTCAGACAATCTTGAAGAAAACTTGGAAGTAGCTTTTAGAATGTGGTGGAGATCTATTGTAAATATGTAGTAAAGTACTAATAAAAGATATATTTATAATTAAAAAGCCCCGCCAAAGCGAGGCCCATTCCATGGACTTATTCCCAGTTTATTCCCATTTTAGGATTTAATTACCAAACAACTTCACTGCTCGTTTCATTTTATTAATAATATCTACGCCGAATGGACAGTTCTTCACACATGCTCCACATTCTATACATTCATCTGCATGATGTTCTAATAGGTCATAATGGTTCTTTAATGTTTCAGGGACATCCTCTTGAATTAACGCTAAATCTAAATATTTATTTACTGATGCAATATCTATCTTTTTTGAACATGGTGCGCAATGTCCACAATACATACAATGTCCGCTAAAGGACTTTCTTGGAGCATTGGAAAGAACTTCGCTATAATCTTTTTCTTTATTACTTGCAGTAGAATAAGCGCTTGCTGCAAGTATTTGATATGTATTAGATACTCCAACCATTACTGAAGCAACTGCCGGTCTACTTAAACAGTAATGTAAGCATTGTATTGGAGTCAGTGCTTTTTCAAAGGGTGATTGTTTGTCACTTAGTAATACCCCTGCCGCATACCCTTTCATAACAGTTAGAGCAACACCCTCATTTTCACAGATTCGATATAACTTATCACGCTTTGGGTCGATACCTGCATAGGTTCTATTCTTAAAAGTGCTTTCTTCAAATAGACTGTATACATCCTCGATAGGTGGCAGCATATCATAAGCCGCATTGATACTAAATAAAATTACATCAACTATTCCACTTTTCACTGCCTTAAAAGCAATATCCGTATTATGTGTTGATATTCCTAAAGATTTAATAACACCTTTTTCTTTCAATCCTTGAGCATAATTTATTATTTCTCCATTAAAAATGTTATCAAAATCTTTTTGATCATCAACATAATGAATCATACCTATATCTACATAGTCTAACTGCATTCTATCTAAGAAATCCTCATATGCATTTACAATCTCATTAAAATCCCTAGTGCGTCGATATTGTCCTTTATCCCAGGTAGAACATAAATGTCCTTCAATAACAAAACTACTTCTAGGATATTTACTTAATGCTTTACCAACATTACTTCTAACTTGTGGATTTGAATTATATATATCAATAAAATTAATACCTTCTTTGATAGCACAATCAACAATTGCTTCGCAATCTTCATAACTTTTATTTTCAAATCCCTCACCACCAATACCAATGGCACTTACTTTAATTCCTGTTCTTCCCAAAACTCGATATTCCATATCATGTACCTCCCAAATAAGCATATCATTTTAAATTCGATTTAAGTCAATAGCCTTTTATATTTCAAAGGTATCCGCTACATCCTTTAAACCTTTTATAATTTGAATATGTTGTGGACAGCTTTTTTCACACTGTTTACATCCAATACACTCTGATGCTTTTCCATATGTGTTTGTATAGTTATTATAATATACTCTTTGTATAGACATAGCAGTCTTTACCGATTGCTTTTCCGCATTATATAATGCAAAATATTTTGGAATAGCTATATTTTTAGGACATCCATCTACACAATACTGACAGGCTGTACACGGAATTGCAATTGTTTCATTAATAATTTCTACGGCTTTTTCTATAATATCATATTCTTCCTGTACAAATGGCTTGAACTCCTGCATATATCCTGTATTATCCAATAGCTGCTCCATATTGGACATTCCACTTAATACCATCATGACTCCCTCATGGCTTGCTACATAACGAATTGCCCATGATGGTACAGACATGTCTGGATAATATTCTTTAAATAATTGCTCTAATTTTTCAGGTACTTTAGCAAGAGTACCGCCTTTTATGGGTTCCATAACAATAACTGGTTTATTATGCTTTCTTGCTACTTCATAGCATTTTCTTGATTGAATACTCTCATTTTCCCAATCCATATAATTGATTTGTAATTGAACAAACTCCATTTCAGGATGCGCTGTCAGAATTTCGTCCAGCAGGTCAGCATTATCATGGAAAGAGAATCCAATACTTCTTACTTTTCCTTCTTTCTTTTTTTCCTGTACAAATGAAAAGCTATCTAATTTTTTAGCTGTCTCATAATTTACTACTCCTAAATTGTGAAGAAGATAATAATCGAAATAATCTACACCACATTTTTCTAATTGCTCATTGAAGATTCTTTCTTGATCTTCCTTTGTTTTCAACATCATAGTTGGCAATTTTGTTGCTAAAGTGAAGCTTTCCCTTTTGTGGCGTCTTACTAAAGCCTCTCTTATAGCCATCTCACTTTTACCCATATGATACATATAAGCTGTATCAAAATAAGTAAATCCTCTTTCCAAAAAAGTATCCACCATTTGATTTAACGTATCCATATCAAAACTTGCTTGATCATCCTGGCTCTTTAGCGGCAAACGCATAAATCCAAATCCTAATTTTTTCTTTTCCATTACTGTATTTCCTCCTTAATAATTGTCCTACATTATTATCAATTGTTTTTGTTTCATTGCAAGTTGTTTCTTGCTAATATATAATTCTACCACTTGGAGTAAACTCAAAGTCAATAGTTTTTTATTTTTTCTAATGCCTATTTTGTTTAATAAAGAGTTCCTATAAAAGAAAAAGAGCTGTATCAAAATGCATACATATGCGTTCTGATAAGCCCATCTTATATGAAATAAACTTAATTTATCTTTAAACATATTCTATGACTAATCTTCATAAATCTCTTTAATTAAACTTACTATATCTTCTTTGCTAGGTATTCTTGGATTAGTTTTTGTACAATTATCTTTTAATGCTGCATCTACCATGCTTTCCAACTTACTAAATAGCTCATTTTTGTTTACATTTGCTTCTTTTAGATTGCTTGGAATATTAGTTTCTCTCATAAGTACTTTTATTGCACAAATAATACTGATAACTCCTTCCTCTGTTGAGGAACATGGAAGACCCAATATTCTAGATAAATCAGCATATTTTCTAGCTGCTTCTGTTTCTCTTTGCCCTTGAAGCTCTGCATTATATTTAATTACATAAGGTAGAACAATTGAATTTGCTCTACCATGAGGAATGTGGAAATTTCCACCTACAGTATGAGCTATGCTATGATTAATTCCTAAATTTGCATTTGTAAATGCCATACCGGCCATACATGATGCATTATGCAGTTTTTCTCTTGCGACCATATCATTTCCATCCTTGTAAGCTCTCAATAAATACCCAAATACCAATTTTACAGTTTTTTCAGCAAGAGCATCTGTATAATCAGAGCTATTTTTAGAAACATAAGCCTCAATAGCATGGGTTAAAACATCCATGGCTGTATCAGCTGTTATTTGTGGAGGTACTGTTTTAACAAAATCTGCATCTATTATAGCTATATCCGGAACCATCTCCTCATCAACTAAAGGAAATTTTGTAGTTCCCATAGTAATTACTGAAAATGAAGTAACTTCAGATCCTGTACCACTGGTAGTTGGTATAGCTATAAATAATGGCCTATTGTATTTATCTCCATTAGAATTTAATATTTTAATAGTAAATAATATGATGCTTTTGGTAGCATCAATTGAGGAGCCCCCACCTAATGCAATTATTACATCTGGTTTAAAAGTTCTCATTTTATTTACTCCTGCAGCAACAGTTTCAATTGATGGGTCAGGTTTTATTTCTGAAAAAATTTCATATTTCACTTCATTAGCCTTAAATATGTTAACTATATTATCTACAGCACCTGATTTAAGCATAAATGGATCTGTAACTATGCATACTCTTTTATTTCTTATAGTATTTAAATACTCTATTGATCCCTTATCAAAACAAATTTTAGGTTTAACGCTAAATATATTCATATAATTCCTCCTTTTATATATTTATTTTATTCTAATATTCCTGATATTTTTTATACTATTTTGACTATTTTATTGTCTATATAAACTTATTAAAATTGTATTTTTTGTATTGATTTATGTATTTTTTTGATGTAAATTAGTATATTCTTTACAAATACTCAATATTTTCTTACACTAATAGTAGGTGTCAATTAACTTTTTCATATAAATCTTTAAGCATAATTATTTGATATTGTTAAATAATTATTAAATGTACTAGTATATATATTTTGAGTTCACTAAAATTTTTAGAGGAGATATAATATTATGTGTAAATTATTAATTGTAGATGATGAAGCTTTTGAACGTAAAGTTATTCGCTTTATGCTAAAAAAGAACTTTAGCAATATAGAAATAGTAGCTGAGGCAGCTAATGGAGACGATGCTATATTATTAGCCAAAAAATATAAACCTAATATACTCATTATGGATATCAAAATGCCAGGAAAAAATGGTTTAGAAGCACAACAATCAATAATTCAATTTAATCCAAATGTAAAGACAATTATTTTGACAGCTTTTGATAACTTTAACTTTGCACAAAATGCTATTAAACTTGGTGTAGTTGACTACATATTAAAACCTATAAG
The DNA here is from genome assembly GCF_019207025.1 of Clostridium thailandense. Taxonomy (GTDB): domain Bacteria; phylum Bacillota; class Clostridia; order Clostridiales; family Clostridiaceae; genus Clostridium_AM; species Clostridium_AM thailandense. The sequence goes on from NZ_JAEEGC010000008.1 coordinate 87,959, forward strand.
ACCTGAAGAACTCAGTAATTCTGTTACTAAAGTTATATCTTTATTAAAAAACGAAAAAATATTTTCCCAAAGTTCTGAAGATATATCTTCCAATAAAGATCCTATTTTTAAAGCTGTTAAATATATAAAAAAGAACTTTAATAAAAACTTAACTCTTGAATCAGTATCAGAATTCGTACATTTAAATCCTCAGTATTTTAGTAGATATTTTAAGAATAACACAGGTGTAAATTTTACAGAGTACGTATCTAAAGTACGAATAAAAGAAGGAAAAAAATTACTAGTATCTACAAACAGAAGCATAAGCAGTATATCCCTTGATCTTGGTTATATAGATCCCGCTTATTTCACTAAAGTTTTTATAAAATATGAAGGAATCTCTCCGCATAAATATAGACTAAGTAACCAAAAAGACTCACTAAAATTAGATATATAGTCTAATTTTAGTGAATCTTTTATTAGTTTCTCAATATCTTCTCTAGTAATTCTTTTGAATAAACACTTGTATAAATCTTTGCAAATATAGTCTGGACCATAATAACTATTATTGAAACTATGCCACAATACTTTACAGCTGTCCATCCATAATTGCAATTTTAAATGTAGTATTATATTTGCTGAAAACCAAAATAAAATTACAATTATACTCCTAATTGCTATATTTTTCTACAAACTCAATAGCTATTGAAAGTATATACCTGTTGTCCTTTTAGACTTCTGTGTTGTAAACTAAGTGCAGGATTCTGTTTTTCAAATATAGTGAACTGTAATTGACTTAAATATGAAGATAAAACAACGCAAAAACTGTTTTTTACAACAGAAGAAGAAAAGATAAAGACTGCCTAAGTACAATAATCCCTTAAGATTTAATACTAATACTTGAAGTATTAGACAAGTTTTTCGCTTTATATATACTTAATATAAGCCCTACTGCCGCCATTTGAACCACCAATCCTGATCCTCCATAACTTATAAAGGGCAAACTTACTGATACAATAGGCATAAAGCCTAATATCATAAGTATATTCCAAATAAATTTTAGTGCAAAAATACACAAAAATCCCTGAATAACTAAGCTTCCAAAGCTATCTCTTATTTTCTTTGCTGCCATAAATAAGCGTATTATAAATATAAAAGCCAATGATATAACCACAATTCCACCTATCCATCCAAAAGCATAAATTATGTAGGTAAGCACAAAATCATTTTGTATCTCTGGAATAGTTCTAGGAGGAGAATTTAAACCATGACCATATAATCCCACTGATTTTAAAACTAATGAAATTTGTGAATTAATATAACCTGCTCCATTGGGATCACTTTCTGGATGTAAGAATACCATTAATCTTTTAATATGATATTCTCTTGAAGCAATAAACGTAATAGTGCCACCTAAAACTGTAAATATCATAATAAGAATATACCTTAATTTTGCTTTTACAAGAATCATGAGAGTTATAAATAATACTAGATAAATTATTAAACACATCATTGTATTTAAAAGCACATATAGTCCTAACGGTATAAAAGCTATAAAAAATAGATATGCTATATGCTTTATGCTGTCCCACTCTAAATCCTGCAGCATCTTTGGAAGAGTGATAGCATACAAAAACAAACTCATTTCTGTAATATCCATGCTCAAAAAACCTAAGTTAATCCACCTCTTTGTACCGTTTATCTCAGGACATACAATACATTGAAAAAATAATATTAAACTTATTATGGTATAAATAATTTTAGAATACCTTTCAAGGGTTTTATAATTAAAGAAATATAATGCTGTCATTATACAACAACCGAGTACATTGTAAAATATAGTTCTATAGACTCTATCTATATTTAGGTCTATTCCTCTTGTTGCAATAAAATAAATGCTAAGTAATCCTATAAGTGATAATACAACTGTTAAAAGTATAATAGAAATTTCAGGAACTGCTTTGTGACTCTCATTTAGCTGTTTACCAATAATTTCAGCATCACCCATTTGTAAAATAGATTCTTTTACTGCTTCTTCTTCAATTATTCCATTTTCCATTAATCCTTCTATTTTTTCTTGCAGGTGATCAAAAAGTTCTTCCTTTATCTCATTATGCGCCTTTTTGTATTTGACATGGCTGCAAACTCTATTAATATATTCATCTATTTTATAAGCTTCTATCCCCATGAAAACCCCTCCCATATAACTTTATCTACTGCTGAGCGAAATACTTTCCATTCCTCCTGCTTTTCATTCATATGACTTTTTCCCGTCTTAGTTATTCTATAGTATTTTCTTTTTCTTCCGCTATCAGCTTCTGTCCAATAACACTCTACCATTCCCTCTCTCTCTAGAGAATGAAGTATAGGATATAGGGTTCCTTCTTTAAAAGTAAATACTCCATCAGATTTTGCTTCTATCTCTTTTATCATTTCATAGCCATACATCGACTTCTTATCTAAAAGTGACAAAATTAAAATTATTGTACTTCCTTTCATAAGCTCTTTATTAACTGCCATAATTTCACCTCCAAACATTATGCATAGAATTACTATGCATCGTTTATCTATATATAAATATACACTTATTTCTTATTTCAGTCAATAGAAATAAATGCAGACTTTTCACTACAATTTGATATATTTTGCATGCTTACAATCACAACCATTATTGCTTTGGAAATCTAAAATGACCTGTTATTTTTGGCATCCAATACATAATTTCATCCCCCTCTCTAGCATAAGGTGGTGCATTATGTATTATATACGGAATACCATCTGCTCTTCTTTTATCAGAAACTATAGCTATATGCTCACTGTGATCAAAGGTTAAGATATCCCCGGGCTGCCATTCTTTTAAATTCTCTATATCGTTAGCCTTTAATTCAGTAGTAAGACTATTTGCATGCTTTTTAAAATAAACATAAAGATTAGGCACTCTTCTAAAATCTATATTAGGATCTGGCTTACCCTCAATTCTCTTATAGTCACTAGGATGATTTCTTATATCCTCATCTACCATATCTTTTAGATTATATCCAGCCTCTTTAAATGCTCTCCATACTAAATCAGTGCATACTCCTTCATTCTCTGGAGGATATCCACCAACATAATAGTCTCCTTTATATTTTATTTTCTTATCTGCTTCTTTTCTTGCTCCAAGAACTATATCTTCCTGATCTTTTATTCCATCTTTATCTTTATCTGAACTTATCAGTATTATGCTCTTCTTTAACTTTTGGCCAATTGTCTCGTTCTTTTTTTCACTGGATGTATTTTTAATCTGCACCTTTGTTATATTACTGCTGAAATATTTATCTTTCTGTGTAAAAACTTTATAACCTATAGTAATTAAACAAATGGAAGATAAAAATATTATAAAAAACTTCTTTTTCATTTTTTCACTCCTTGTCCCCTTTTGAAGTTTGGCTTTCAATTGATAAACTTTGTATAATATTATTTTAACATATTATAAGTGATAAGAATCGTATTGAATTTTGCATTCATTTATCACCAGTAAATATAGGTAAACACGACCCACACTTAACTTATCCTTCAGTGTATATTGACATTCTTTCGGCACGATAAATACTTTTGATAAGGCTAAGGCTCAGTATTTTCACTTCAAAAAACAACAAAAGTCTTTGAAATTCAAAGACTCTTCATTGCATTAATATTGCAGTAAATTAAATCATTTATACACCTTTTCTCCTGCTGAAATTCCATTTATCATGCATACATTTGCACATAGATGGCATCCAACACATTTTTCATTTATTAACTTAGGTTCTCTAATTTCACTTTCCCATTTTATGGCTTGATGTCCACCATCATAGCATGAAATATAGCATCTTCCACAACCAACACAATTTTCTTTATTAAACCTAGGATATATTACATAGTTTCTGTCTAATTTATCTGCTGTAACTATATTCTTTAAAGCTATTCCAACCAAATCCTCCAGCTTTTCAAAGCCGTTTTCTTCCATATACAAAGTAATACCATTAATTAAATCCTCAATTATTCTATATCCATATTGCATAACTGCTGTAGTAATTTGCAAGTTACTGGCTCCCAAGCTTAAAAATTCAACTGCATCCCTCCAAGTTTCTATTCCTCCCATTCCACTTATCGGAATTCCCTTAAGTCTATCACTTTGTGCTAGATCGTTTATAAATCTTAGTGCTATTGGTTTTATTGCTTTACCCGAATATCCGGATACAGCGGACTTTCCATTTATAACCGGAAAAGGTGTAAGTGTATCAAGATCTATTCTAGTTATGCTTTTTATTGTGTTTATTGCTGCAATACCATCTGCTCCACCTTCAATAGATGCTACTGCTGGTATTATCATATCTCCAATATTAGGCGTCATTTTCGATAATATTGGAAGATGAGTTCCTTTTCTAGTTGCTTCACAATATTTCCCAACTAATTCTGGACTTTGTCCTACATCTGCTCCCATAGCTTCACTAGTCATTTGAGGACAAGAAAAGTTACACTCTACTATATCCACACCAGCTTCTGTTACAAGCTTTGCAAGTTCTGTCCATTCTTCCTCGTTTTCCCCCATTATAGATGCAACTATTACTTTACTTGGAAAATCCCTTTTTAATTTTTGTAACCAAGCTAGGTTTTGTTCCAGAGTATGATCCGAAATTTGTTCTAAATTTTTAAATCCCATAAACGGCGTATTTTCTTTACCGATTACATCAAAACGTGGGGAAACCTCTCTAGGAATATAAAAACCTATTGTTTTAAAAACGACTCCCGCCCAGCCCATTTCTAATGCCTTTGCGCACATTTCATAATTACTTCCTACAACAGAAGATGAAAGAAAAAAAGGATTTTCACATTTAATTCCACAAAACTCTATAGATAAATCTTTACTCATTATATATCCTCCTTTGTACTTATAGATATCCACACTGCCAAAAGTTGGCTTACACTCCGGGATATGTTTCCAAGTCTCAGCACTATAGATATCTATATAGTGCAACATCCTCTATTAAGCATTCTGTACTATATTTCTATTTGTTAAAAAATTGTTTCAGTTATAAACATAAAGCTTCCTGAACCATTCTTATTTTAATAGGTCTGTCAATTTTTCCTCTTACACAATTCCTTTGACAATGCATTTTATTGTCACAAGCTTCTCCACACCGTCCTAGATCTTCTATAGCTTTTTCTACTTTTAAAGCGGCTCCTTTATAGTTGTCCATTCTTAAGGACATAATTACACTTGCTGGATTTTTTCCTACTGGACAAGAACTACTGCAGGGTGGTTCATAACATAACAAACATCTTGATGCTTCTTCCTTTAACATAATGAAATTTATTTTTCCCATATTTGTATTCATTCCTTTCATACTTATCCTTTAGGCACAAATCTTCTTAAGCTCTCGGTTTTCTCTTTAAGAATTTTCCCCAGCCAGGTTGTCCTAAAAATTCTCCTTCTTTAAATACTATTCTTCCTCTTGAAAGAGTGGTATCAATATATCCCTTAAGTTTCAAACCTTCCCAAATAGTATGATCTACATCTGAATGCATATTATCTTTTGAAACTGTAAATTCCTTATTAGGATCATATATTACTATATCTGCATCAGAGCCTACTGCTATGGTTCCTTTTTCAGGAGCACATCCATAAATCTTAGCAGGATTTGTTGAACAAAGCTCCACTACCCTATTAAAAGATAATCTTCCCTTATTTGCTTCACTTAGCATATATGGGTACATATTTTCAATTCCCATACATCCATTAGGTATTTTTGTGAAATCATCTTTTCCCCAATCTTTTTCATAGCTTTGGAAAGGACAGTGATCTGTAGCAATTGTAGCTATATCTCCGCTTTTTATGCCCTGCCATAATGCATCTTGACTTTCCTGACCTTTCATTGGAGGTGAGCATACAAAGTTTCTACCATCTTCTCTTTTATACACATCACTTGTAAAATGAAGATACTGCGGACAAGTTTCTGCATATATCTCATAGCCTTCATCTCTTGCTTTTTTAACTTCTTCCATGCCTTGCTTGTTTGCAAGATGTACAATGTATAATGGTGTATTTAGTGATTTCGCCCAGTGTATGGCTCGAATATCAGCTTCCGCTTCAACAAATTCTGGACGTGAAAGATAATGATACCATGCTGATGTTTTTCCTTCTATTAAAAATTCTTCCGTCCTCATATCAATAAGATCTGGATTTTCAGCATGAACAGCAATCATAGCTCCTACTTCTTTACCCTTTTTAAGCACCTTGCACATTACCCCATCATCTACCATTAGTCCTTCCTTTTTATACACCATAAATACTTTAAAGCTTGATATACCAAAATCCACTGCAGCTTTAAATTCATTTAGTACTTCCGTGGTTAGATCTGTTATAGCTACATGAAAAGCGTAATCTACACAAGCCTGGGGTTCACAAAGTTCATTTCTTCTTTTAGCAGTCTGTATAATTCCTTCACCTTTTTGTTGAAGTGCAAAATCAAAAACAGTAGTTACTCCACCACAAGCTGCTGCACGTGTACCTGCTTCATAACTGTCCGAAGAAATTGTTCCTCCAAAGGGCATTTCCAAATGTGTATGTGCATCTAATGCACCAGGAAGAATATATTTATCAGAAGCATCAATAATTTCAGCCTTATCATCTACTATATTATTTGCTATCATAACAACTTTTTCACCTTCAATAGCTACATCTGCCTTATAAGTATCAAAAGCAGTTATAATAGTGCCATTCTTAATTATCTTATCCATAAAATCACCCCTTTTTTATTTCTTAGTAAATAACACTTGTTAATTAACACAACTTTCGCAAATTTTGCGACACAAAATTTTTAGAGGACAGTGAAGGTAAGTTTTCTTCCTTACGTCAGAAAACTATTATATTTTTTTACGCTTGCTTTGCTAATGCAAAACATCGCTTACACAGACTAAAGATTTATAATAAATCACTTACTCAAAAGCTACTCCTACGAAACTATAGATTAAAGATTTTTCGTAGTGTAGCGGAGAAAAATCCTCCTTCACTGTCCTCTAAAAAATTACATCGTAATTTTTTAAACTATATTTTCACTTGGTATTTCATCTGAATTTTCTATATTTTTAATAGGATTTAATACAGCATAGATTATAAAAGATAATGCAAAACCTACAAACCACGAATAATCAGATACTCCACTTAAACTAGGAACTATTTTTCCAATAAGTGCACCAAAAATACCTACTACTAATGCAATTATTGCAACTGGATTAAAACCATTTTTATATGAATATTCTCCTGCTGTGTCATAAAGATCCTTTAGATTTAAATTTGTTTTTCTGCAGACCCAATAGTCACAAATTATTATTGCAGCTATCGGTCCAAGTATTCCTGAATAAGTTCCAAGCCACGTAAATATATATCCTGATGGATCTGCAAGAAGCTTCCATGGCATTATTACTATACCTATTATTCCTGTTATAAGTCCTCCTGTTTTGAAGCTTATATGCTTTGGAAAACAGTTTGAAAAATCATATGCTGGTGATACAGTGTTAGCTGCTATATTAACTGAAAGTGATGCCACTACTATTCCAAAGAAACCTACAAATAATCCAATTGGATTTGTAAATTTTGATACAACATCAACAGGGTCCCACATTGCTTTTCCATATACAATTGCAGTAGCAGAAGTTATTATTATTCCCATCGCAGAAAATATAGTCATCGTTGTTGGTAGACCTATTGCTTGTCCTCTCATCTGCTGTTTTTGGCTTTTTGCAAATCTAGTGAAGTCTGGTATATTTAATGACAAAGTCGCCCAAAATCCTATAGTACCTGTAAGTGATGGTATAAATACCTTCATAAATTGTCCTGTACCTGTAAGTTTACTTGGCTCATTTAATAATGGTCCAAAACCCTTTGCTGCTACAACAATCCAAGCAAGTAATATAAACGCTAATACCATTACTAATGGTGCAGCCCAGTTTTCAAATTTTTTAATTACTTCCATTCCTTTATATATAACAAGCATTTCCATTGCCCAAAATATCATGAAGGTAATCGCAGCTGAAAGTGATAAACCTGCAATTTGAAAACTACCTCCAAGATTTTTAAATCCTGGAGCTAATGCACATACCAATACATTTAGTGCACTTCCTCCTATAAAAGTATTTATTCCAAACCATCCACAAGCTACTACTGCTCTCAGCACAGCTACAATATTGGCTCCCTTTGTTCCAAAGGACGCTCTTGCAAAGACAGGAAAAGAAATTCCGTATTTTGCCCCAGGATGAGAATTAAGAAGCATTGGAATTAGTACAATAAGATTTCCAAGAGTTATTGTTAACAATGCTTGAAGCCAGCTCATACCAAGTGCTATAAGACTTCCTGCCATTGTATAAGTAGGAACACAGTGAGCCATTCCAACCCAAAGTGCTGTATAATTATAAGTATTCCAAGTTCTTTCCTTTAATTTTGTTGGTGCTAAATCTTCATTATAAAGGCTGCTTGAACTCATATTTTCAGTCAATTCATACATTTCTTCTCTCATTACTTATCACTCCTATTTTTATATTTTTTCAAAAATTTCCTCAGCCCTTTCTATAATGTTTAAAAATATGTCTATAATCCAAGCTGCTTTATTAATAACTTCTATTGATCAAAATGTACATCTTTACTTTCTATCAATATCTAAGATAGTTTGTAATAGTACATTAGCTCCTTTTACGCAATCCTCAAGGGTAGTTTTTTCTATTTCACAATGACTGTGCCCACCAATACTTGGAACAAATATCATAGTCGTAGGCAGCATATCTGCCGCAAACTGAGCATCATGCCCTGGTCCGCTGTACATTCTCATATTTGAGTAGCCATAAAACTTTGCATTTTTTTCAACGAAACCTACAAACTCTTTGTTAAAACTTACAGTTTTTCGTGACCACAACTCCTTGTAGCTTACCTTACATTTTGCAAGTTCAGAAGGAATTTTCTTTATAATTTCAACAACCCGCTCTATTACCTCTGGGTCTTGATGTCTTGCGTCCAAGGTAAACTTAACATTATCTGGTATAATTGTATGTACATTTGGTGAACATATAATTCTACCAGTAGTATAAACCAGTTTTTTGTCAAGTTTATCAAGCTCTCTATGCAAATACTGTATGGCTTCAGAAGCTGCTAAAAGAGCATCCTGTCTCATTTTCTGTGGAACTGTTCCTGCATGACCAGCCTGACCAATAAATTCAAATTCATAATTTACCATTCCTACAACGCCTTCTACAACACCAATGTCAATTTTCTCAGCTTCCAGTACCGGGCCTTGTTCGATATGAAGTTCTACAAGTGCCATATAATCCTTAGGATTAATTCTATTTTTCTCATCACCTTTGTACCCACTTGCCTCCAGAGCCTCACCAAAGGTTACTCCTTCCTTATCCTTTGATACCAACATCTTTGCCTTATCAAATTTACCTGTAATAACGCCTGATGACATCATTGCCGGATCGAAGCGAGCACCTTCTTCATTAGTCCAAATCATAACTGTTATTGGATGGCGATGCATAATTTCTTCTATGACAATAGTTTCAGCTACTTCCATTGCAGTAAGTACTCCTAAGATACCATCATAATTTCCCCCTTGTACCACTGAATCACAATGCGAGCCCATAGCAATATGTGGAAGATCTTCTGATCCCTTAAAGGTAGCATATATATTTCCCATATCATCCGACACAATATCTCCCCCAAGGCCTTTCATTCTCTTGCAAAATTCTGCTCTCGCCTGAAGATCTGCTTCTGATAAAGCCAGCCTTGTTATTCCACCTCTCCCAGTATCACCAAATTTACTAAATGTAACAATCTTATCTTCCATTCTTTCTCTGTTACAACTAATGCTCTCCATTTTATCACACACCCCTATATTTATATTTAAATCGCTTTTTACATTGTCATTATCAAATTGTTCTTTTTATATATTCATCAACAAAACACATTACCCTATCAAAAATACTCATAGCTTCTCTAAGTTCATCTTCCTTGATAATAAGTGGAGGAGCTATCATTATGTTGTTTTCATGATGATAAGTTGAAAAACCCTTCTCTTTTAACATTCCAATTACTCTTGACATGATTTTATCTGGATCTTTTCCATATGGAACTAATGCTTCTCTGGTATTCTTATCTTTTACTAATTCAACTGCTGAAAATAGTCCAATATACCTTACATCTCCAACTGATGGATGCTTTTCTTTAATATCTTCTAAAAGTTCTCCAAGTACTTTTCCCATTTTCCTACTGTTTTCAATTAAATTTTCTTCTTCATAAACTTCTAAAGTTGCAATTCCTGCAGCGCATCCCATTGGATGAGCATTGTAAGTTAAACCGCACATAAGCATATTATTATCAAAATATTCAGCTATTTTTTTATCTACTATTACTCCTCCAAATGGTATATATCCACAGGTTATACCCTTCGCAAAAGTGATAATATCCGGCTTTACACCAAAGTTTTCACAAGCAAACCATTTTCCTGTTCTTCCCCATCCTGCCATAACTTCATCACACACCATGAGTATTCCGAACTCATCACAAATTTCTCTTACACCCTTTAAATATCCCTTTGGTGGTATTATTACCCCATTACTTCCTGTTACAGTTTCTAAAAATATTGCTGCAACATTTTCAGCTCCCTCATAAATTAATTGCTCTCTTAATTTATCTACATAATATTTTGATGCATCCTCTTCACTTTCAAATTCAATGCCCGCTCTATAAATATAAGGATCAAAGAACTTTACAAAACCGGATATACCTGGCTCACAAGTATATCTTCTAGGTTCTCCTGTCAAATTTGCAGCCCCGTAGCTAGCACCATGATAAGAACGGTATCTTGAAAAGATTTTGTTTCTTCCTGTAAACATCTTTGCTATTTTAATTGCATTTTCATTTGAATCTGATCCTCCAAGAGTGAAAAAGACCTTTCCCATGTTATCTGGAGCTTTTTCAATTACTTTTTTTGCTAGCATGGATCTTACATCTATTGCATATCCTGGTCCCATAAAGGCCATCTTATCCGCTTGTTTTTTAATAGCCTCAATTATCTTTTTATTTCCATGTCCTACATTTATATTTACAAGCTGAGAGGACATATCAAAGTATTTTTTACCTTCACTATCCCAAAAATAAATTCCCTCTGCCTTTTCAATTACCATAGGATTTAAAGTTCCTTGTACACTCCAAGAATGAAGATTATATTTTTTATCAAATTCCTTTACTTGTTCTGTTGTTACATTATTATTCTCTAAAACTAACATTTCTCTTCCCCCTTAAGCCTCTAAAAATTAATATATTTTTTCATAAATATTTATGATTTCTTCTAAACTTGGTTTTCTAGGATTGAAAAGTACACTTCCACTTTCAAGCGCATCCCTAGCCAAATCTTTAATACTTTCTTTCAGGACTCCTACTTCTTTTAATGCTTTTGGAAGTCCTGTTTCTAAAAACAGGTTATTTATTGCTTTAACGGCTGCAAAGCTCCCCTCATTTTCTGATAACCCATCAACCTTTTCTCCCATTGCTATCGCCACTTTCACTAATTTTTCCTTGCAAGCTGGTCTGTTAAATTCCATAACCTTTGGAAGCAGCAGTGCATTTGCAAGTCCATGTGCTACATCAAAATATGCACCTAGTGGCCTTGCCATAGCATGTACTAATGCTACTGAAGCATTACTGAATGCAAAACCTGCATACATTTGTCCAATTAACATATTTTGTCTTGCTTCAATATTTTCACCATCCAATACAGCCTTAGGTAAGTTTTTACTTATAATCTCTATAGCTTTTAATGCATACATCTCTGTCATAGGTTGACTTGCCCTAGAGATATAAGCCTCTATAGCATGTGTTAGTGCATCCATTCCTGTTGCCGCTGTTACATTCTTGGGCATCATTATAGTAAGACTTGGATCTAAAATTGCAACCTTAGGAATTATGGCCTCTCCTCCTATAAGCATTTTTATTTTTCTTTCAGTATCTGTAATTATTGTAAATTTACTAATTTCACTTCCTGTGCCTGCAGTTGTCGGTATTGCAATTACTGGTAATCCCATTTTTGTAAGGGTAATTTTTTCATAATCAGTAATATCTCCTGCATTTGTACACATAGCACTAATTCCTTTAGCTGCATCTAAGGCACTTCCTCCTCCTAAAGCTACAATAAAATCAACACCTTGTTCTTTAGCTTTTTCTGTACCTTTTCTTACAGTTTTTACACTAGGATCTGATTCAACTTCATCAAATATAAGAACTTCTAGGTTATTTTCTTTAAGACTGTCTACTACTTTCGAAAGTGCACCAGTTTTTTTGGAAGAGTTTCTCCCCGTTACTAACATAGCTTTTTTCCCATAGTTAGCAGCCTCTTTTCCCACAGCTCTTGTAGAATCTATACCATAGATTACTTTCACAGGACTCTGAAAAATAAAACAACTCATTCGCTCACCTCTCTAATGATAATTTATCAAAATTTAATCTTTATTTTTATCAATTTATCAATTTCAATAAAGTTATAATAACATATTGTTAATTTAAATCCTATGTCCATGGTATCCAAATTTTTTTATTTTTTTTGTATACTATACATAAAATCTTAAGTTTCAGCTCTTCAAAACCAAATCAATTTAGACCTAAGAATCTCCCTATCTTAAGACATAACATTATATTAAACATAGTCTTATCATCTTTAAGGTCACATTCAAGTATTTCTTCAATCTTATTAATTCTATATTTCATAGTATTTCTATGAATGAATAACCTTTCAGCAGCATTTCCTATATTTCTATTTTCATCAATATATATCTCTAAGGAGTTTAATAATTCATTGGAGCTACTCTTTTCATTACTCTTTAATTTTCCCAGTTTTTCATTATATATCTTTAGCATTATATCTACATTTTCAATACCAAGAAATAATTTATAGACTCCAAGCTTTCTGCAATCTCCCATGCTATTCTTTCCATATAATCTTTTAGATATCTCTACTGCATTTTTGGCTTCCAATGCGGCACTTCTAAATTCACTTAATGTACATGCTTTTTCTCCTATGCCAATACTTACAGTAAGGTTATTAATATTTTTACTTATATCTTCACTAATCCTTCTTGCAATTTCACTAATAAAGTCCGTATAATTGGCATTTTTATCTACCTCTATCATTAGATAAAAAGAATCACTTACTGTCATATACATATATTTTTCATTGCAGTTTTTCATAACAGTATCAATTATTTTTAATATGTGCTGCTTGGCTTCTATTATTTTTTCTTCTTTTCCTATATTATTTCTTTGAAGGTATTCATTAAAATCATCAATTTCTACTATGATTGCATAATAATTTTTTTCTATATCATACCCATATTTTACAGCTCTATCTATTGCTACATCATTTATAACATCTTCACCAAATATTAATTCATTCATAAAACTATTCATAGATTCTTGCTGAATTTTACTAGAAAAAATTTCTCTGCATATTATGTGGGTGATTCCTATAAGCTTTACTTCAAAAGGAAGCTCAAATACCGGAAAATTCAAAGAATTAGCAAGCTCTATAACTTCATCTGGAGTTTTCTTTATATATGGTCCTACGTTTATAACGAGTCCTGAAAGTCGCTTTCCATTTATATCTCTTACAAGCTTCAAAAGTGCTTCTTTATTATCCTGTATTGTTACTCCTGTTATAAGAAGAAGTTCTCCTCCTTCTACCCAATCCACTACTTCTGGTACTTCAATCACATGAACCCAGTTTATTATTTTATCTAACCCACCTTTTCCTGCAACTAATCTTATCTTTTCCAATCCTTCTGTTTTAAGCATTTCTTTACAAGTAAACAAATCACTCCACCCTCCCCTACTTGTGAATTTATTCAGTCAAATTAATAAAAAATGTTGTTTTTTTATTAATTTATCAATTATAATATCTTTTTATTAATAATTTGTCAATGCTTTATATGGATATTGATATTTTATTATTTTTATATAAAATATCAAAAACCGCATCAGATTTCTCTAATGCGGTCATTAAATTTTTACAATATTTGTAAAAATTATTATTTGAAAGCAAGACCTATATTTTTTACCTCTAAGTTATTTTTAACATTTCACTTTTCTTCTCCAATAAATCTTCAATTTCATTCAATGGAAGTGGCTTGCTAAAATAGTAACCTTGTATTATATTGCATCCTAAATCAACAAGTAAATCCATTTGTTCCTTTGTTTCCACACCTTCAGTAACTATTTTATATTTTAGAGACTTTGATAAATTTAATATACATTTAATTAAAGCTTTATTTTTCTCATTTTTAATGTTATCAATAAAGGATTTATCTATTTTTAATGTGTTAACTGGTAAAGTAACTAAATAGTTTAATGAAGAATACCCTGTTCCAAAATCATCTATTGCAATATTTACACCACTTTTAATAAGTTGATTTAATGCTTCAATTCTATCTTTACAAGCCTCCATTAAAGTTCCCTCTGTTATTTCTATTTCAAGTGAGGAAGGTGGAATATTGTACTTTGCACATGTATTTAATAAGTTGTCCTTAAAATCAATTCTTTTTATTTGTATAGGTGATATATTTACAGAAATGACATTAAATTTATAACCTTTTTTCCTCCACCTAGAAGCAGTTTTTAAACTTTCATCTAAGACCCAGTTTCCTATTTGTATTATATATTCTATATCTTCAGCAATGGGAATAAATTCACGAGGTGAAACATTTCCAAGTTTACAATTATTCCATCTTAAAAGTGCTTCAATGCCTATAATTTCATTATTTTTAGCATCAATTTGAGGCTGATAAAAAATATCTAATTCATTATTATTAATTGAATTTTTTAATTGACTTTCAATTAGAATTTTTCTAAAATAAGTCTCTGCTATTTGCTTATCAAAAAAAGTACACATATTTTTCCCCTTATTTTTAGATTTGTACATTGCAAAACTGCAAAATTTTAATAATTCATCCATGTTTGAGCTGTCATCCGGAAAAATTGTTACTCCTAAGCTTACAGTTATATAAACTTTTTTATCCATTACTTCGAAAGGTTTTTCCATATACTCCTGAATTCTATTGCATATTTCTTCTATTTCTTTTATGTCATTAAATTCGTCAATTAATATTATAAATTCATCTCCTCCTAATCTTGCTAATTTACCATGTTTATCAAGTAAAGTAGTAATTAATTGAGAAAATAACACCAAAATCATATCTCCAAAATGCCATCCAAAATTATCATTTAAATTTTTAAAATTATCTATGTCAATATATATCAATGCACCTTTTCTATTATTAATTCTTATATCTTTTATTAAATTGTTAAGTTCTTCAAAAATAAATACTCTATTGGGAATCCTAGTGAGATTATCACACCCTTCAAGCATTTTGTTTTTTGTAACATCTGACATTACTCCTGAAAATAAATTATACCTTCCTGCTTTATCTTTAAAGATTTTCCCCTTAAACCTCACCCATCTAATTTGTCCATTTTGATTTTTTATTCTGAATGTACTCTGATAAAATGGTAAATCTCCACTAATATGCCTATTTAAATCTCTCATTGCTAATATTTTATCTTCTTCATAAGCTATAACATTGATGAATTCCATCATATCTTTAACATATTCAAATTTGTACCCAGTTAACTCTTTTATTTTTTCAGAAATGAACATTTCATTTTTATTTATACTCCATTCAAATACTCCAAAATTTCCTCCGTTAACTGCACGTTTATATACCTCATTAAATTCTATTTTCTTAAAGTTACCCTTATTATTTCTATACATCTTGTGCCTCCTTAAAAGTTTCAATAAAATTTGTTCATTATTTTCAATTTGTTCAATATCCTTTAATTTATCCTTATGCCTACCTACATTTTATTTGTTAAAAACAACTATTTTATCTACATTTTTGAATTTTATTTTATTTAATTTAATTAAACTATTTTGACATTGTAACCAATTCATTGTATATTGTATTAAAACAAAATAAATATTTTGTACCATT
>NZ_JAEEGC010000080.1 GCF_019207025.1 Clostridium thailandense
AGAATTGCTGGTTTACTTAAAATAGATAAATTACTTATCTCACTCTGTTTAATTTTCAAAGATCATATCGCTTCCTGCGACATATTGAATTCTATCATTCCTTCTTTAACTTGTCAAGAGATTTTATCAACTATTTTATATAGTGTTCTCAACAACTTTTGAAGTTCATTATACAAGTATACCTATTATTAATACCTCTTTTCAATAATAATTTGCATACTTTCTTGCCGCTCATCTTAGCGACGAATATTATTGTATCAGTTATAGATACATTCGATTGATGCCCCAAATACAATTATAATAAATTATCTTTTTATACCTTACTCATTCTTTAATATTCTCACTATTAATATTGCGGATACACCAGACTTCGTTTATTCATGACAAACTAAAGTTTAAGTATGTAAAGAAGCTATATAAATAACTATACTTGAAAGTAGACTTATGCTCAGGTATATGTTTTCAAAGCTGAAGTCACATATAAAAAGTTTTTATAGTGCTGAAGCTTGAAAACATACACCAGAGTAAGTCTACTTTCGTCCGTGA
The DNA here is from genome assembly GCF_019207025.1 of Clostridium thailandense. Taxonomy (GTDB): domain Bacteria; phylum Bacillota; class Clostridia; order Clostridiales; family Clostridiaceae; genus Clostridium_AM; species Clostridium_AM thailandense. Next base: position 547 of record NZ_JAEEGC010000080.1, read on the forward strand.
ATGTCTATTATTATAGCATCTCTATATACTTATCATGTATGTTACCAAACATTGATGCTGAAACTACAGCACCTATTAATGCAAAAAACATATCCCACTGTGTATCCCAAACATCACCTTGAGTACCTAAAAACGCATCTGCAGCACTTCCTGTTGCTTCAGCAACTCCCCATTCCAGTAACTCATAAGAAGCACTTATCGCTAAACATACACAAACAACTAAAAAGTTTAACATTTTTCCTCTCTTTAAATGCACTTTCCTAATTAATACCTCTCTCACAATAAATGCTGGTATAAATCCCTGTGCAAAATGCCCTAATCGGTCGTAGTAATTTCTACTTAAGTCAAAAACATCTTTTATCCAATTAAACAAAGGCATTTCAGCATAGGTATAATATCCTCCAATTATTAAAATTATAGTGTGAATTAAAATTAAGGTGTATACAAAGGTAGTAAATTTAAACCTTTTATATGTTAATATAATTACTCCCACACCTAAAATTGCTGGCAAAACTTCTAAAAACCATGTAAATACATCTTTAGGGTTAAAAGCCGACCAAATTAATGCTATAAAAAAAATTAATAGAAGACCTTTGTGTATTCTATTCATTAATCTTCATATCCTTCATCGAAGTCGTCTTCAAATTCATCTTCGAAGGATACGAACTCTACATCATCTTCATACTCATCACTATCAACAGAATTTATACACAAACTACATAATCCTTTTATCAATTCGTCAGGCTCAAATATCTTGCCACAATTTCTACATCTAGTTATACCTCTTTCTAACTCATATTCATCACACTCCATACACAGTGATGCGTTTCTACTATTTTGTGATTTGAAATACTCACCACAACGCATACATTTCGGCACAATAATCTCCTCCTATTGCTTTATTTAATTATTCTCATACTTACATCTTTAGCCTCTGCATATTTTATAATTAATTCTTTGCAATACTCCATATACTTTTCCATTTGTCCTTCTCCACTAAAAGAAACTATGTTCATTAATAGCTTTTCTGTATTTTCTGTTACCATTGCTCGTATAGAATCTGAAGTAGTACTCCCAAATTCACCTTGACTATCCTTAAAGACTGGTAAGTTCGATAAATTAACCTGCCCTCTTCCTATTCCTTCATAATAGTCTCCTTCTTCTCCAATAGTAAAGTAAATTTCTGGATCTATCTTATCAATATCATAAGCACACACTGGATTAAAAGAATATATAGAAATTAAGTTATTTATATCCACTATATTATTAACTCTGTAAAGCTCATTTCCTTTTGTTACACGTCTTACTAAAGATTCTGATGAAACTCTGTATCTGCTTGGATCTTTTCCTAATTTCTTATATGCATCTCTTGCTGCTTTTATGTTATAAATTTTTAAAACATCTTCTAAACTGTTTTCTTTTTCTATTTTACTACATAAAGATGATATTTCCTTCCAAAGCAATTCATCTGATTCTTTTACTCTGATTTTAGCTTCAATAGCTCCTATAACAATCTTTTCTCCAAGAATATCTCTCATTTTATCACATATATTTATGCCAACCATTATTTTCTCCCTCATTAATTTTCTAATATAGATATTCATACCAGACACTTAACTTATACGCAGGGATATATTGACATTCTGGAAGGCACATTAAATACTTTTGTTATAAGTCTTAGCTCAATATTTTAGAAAGTCTTAGAGCTATTGATATGTTTGAGGTACGAGTTTATCAATGGTTCTTAGACTTTCAAAATATTGAGCTTTAGACTTATCAAAAGTATTTATTGTGCCGGAAGAATGTCAATATATCCCGGAGTATAAGTTAAATGTCGGCCGTGGTTCTCTATATTTTAAAATTGTCTTGGTTTACAAATTATTTCATGTATCTTAGTTTGAAAAACATCATTTGCATGAGCTGGAGTTATAACTACTGCTGTGTCAGCACCATAAGCGCTTCCACCTATAGCTATTACTTTTTCTCCATATGGTATTAATCCAGAATCCAATGCCATAATAGAAATTTCTGCACAAACTTTAACACCCTGTCCGAGCATTCTCAAAGAATAGGCTACTATTTCTACTGGATTTATTCCACCAAATTTTTTACTTATACCTCTCTCTGCACCACTTAAGACATGAGTTGTAGTTAATACTTGTATTCCTATGTTTTTCAATTCTTCTTTTGTATCATCAGTCATTTCATTTTTTCCTGGATTCTTAAAGCCATAAGCATGAGTAACACATATAATATTTAAATCCTTTTGATCCTTTAAACATTTTGCTGTATTCCCACTGCAAGACGCTACAACTATGTTACTTATATTGTTTTCTTTAGCTGCTTTTACCGCAAGCTCAATAGTTTTTTCTGTATTTACTTTTCCTTTTTCATTAAAATACATTTAATTTCCTCCCTAACTCTATAATTGTATTTATTTTTAATTTTACATAATATGCTACAAAAATAAAAGGAAAACTTAAAGGTTAATTTCATAAATACCAATTTATTCAAATTATCAAAAGGCATACGAGTTCATTTTAGTAACTCATATGCCTTTTAATAATGCGGGCTTTTCTATTTCATTATCATTATGTAATGCCAAAGGATTTTCCATAAACCTCATAAGAGTCCTGTACAATTACTAATGCATTTTCATCCGCATTCCTTACCACTTGCTTTACTTTTACCAGTTCATTGCTTGTAACAAGGCACATAAGTATCATACTTTCACTATTAGTATAACCACCTCTTGCCTCAATTTTTGTAGTTCTTCCATTAAGCTCTGTTAAAATAATCTTATTAATTTCTTCAATTTTATCTGAAATTATCATTACTGATTTTGAGTCCTTAAATCCCTTAATATAAATATCAGTAACCCTTCCTACCAAATACACTGCAACAATACCATATAAAGTTTTTTCTATACCAAAAACAAAAAATGTAAGTATAACGATTACAAGATCAATAAACATCATAATCTTACCAACAGGTTTAGAAATAAACTTAGATATCATTTTAGCTATCGTATCTGTGCCTCCTAAAGAAGCTTGATTACTTAAAAGCATTCCTATTCCCACCCCTGTAATGACACCACCAAATAAAGTAGCTAATAACATATCATTAGTAAAAGGTTGTATTTTACTAGTAATTTCTACGAATACAGGAACTAAAAATACTCCAAGTACAGTATTAACAACAAATTTTTTGCCAAGTATTATTAATCCTAATAAAAAAATTGGTATATTAAATAGCCCTATAATAATTGATTTTTTTACATGTGTCAAATATTCAATAACTATTGCCAATCCAGAAATCCCACCCGGAACTATATGACAAGGAGAAAAAAATACACTTAATGCAAAAGAAAACAAAAAAATCCCCAGTATAATCATAAATAAATTCATTATACCTTTTTTCATATTTCGCCTGCCCCCCATAAAATTAAATTCAATACAAAAACCCCTCAACCTATTAATAGGGTGAAAGGCTTGTTTCCAATGCTATTATAATAGATTATATTCAACTTATCAAGTTATATTAGTCAATATTTTATTTATATCTAAGCTTACACTTATACGTTCATCATAAACCCACTGCACATCGAAATCTAAATTAAATATTTTTGAAAATGAATAATATAGATTTATCTTCTGATAATAAAGTTCAAGCTCGTAAAGTTCCTTCAATAAACATGTAGGTTTTGATATAATATCTCTTTGGGCTATAAAGAACTCATCTACATAACTCAAAAAAGCATCCATCATGGTAGGGTTTGACACATCAAAAGGTATTTTTAACAATAACCATTGAGTCTTTTCATCAAGTTTATAGTCTTTTAAACTCTCCAATACAATTAAGTATTCTCCAATATCCATCTTCCTATAAAAGTAAGTTTTTTCTTCTCTCGTTGCCCATAAAGCAAGCTTTTCTTTTAGCGAAAGACTTTTTATCTTCAATATTGCCTCACTTGGTCCTACTACTCCTTCTTGTATAATTTGATCTGTCGCATTTATCATCTCCACTATAAAATCCTGGGTAGTTCCATATGATGCTACATAGCCTATATCATATATTCCTTTTCGTCCTGCCCTGCCAGCAATTTGTTTAATTTCTTGAGAATTTAAATATCTTACCTCATTTCCGTCAAACTTCTTAACATCCATAAACACTATTCTTCTTATAGGAAGATTAACTCCAAGGCCTATAGCATCAGTGGATATTAATATTTTTGTGTCTTTATTAATGAACTGCTCATATTGCTTTCTTCTTACTTCAGGAGGTAAATCTCCATAAATTAGGCTTGCTTTTATACCTAAATCCGCATAGTAATATGCTAATTCTAGTACCCTTTTTTTAGAAAATACTACAAGTGCATCCCCTTCTTGAATATGTTTATAGGAAAAAGATTCATACTGTATTTCTAGAGGTATATTTCTTTTATATTCTCTAAATTCATATTCATCCTGACAATCTTCAATTATCTCAATAAGCAATCTTTTTGCATTTAAAGCTCCACAAACATGTATTTCTTTGCTTCTTAAACCTAATAAAGCCCTAGTCCATGCATTCCCTCTTTGATCATCATTTATCATTTGAATTTCGTCTATCACTGCTATATCATATTCTTGATTAACATCTAACTTTTCTATAGTACAAGATACGTGCTCTGCTTCTTCTACGATAATTTCCTCTTCACCTGTTATAAGGTTGCATTTTATACCTTCGGAATTTAATTTTTCATAGTTTTCTAAAGCTAGTATCCTTAAAGGTGATAGATATATCCCCTTTTTAACTTCTTTTAGCCTCTGCATTGCATTATAAGTTTTTCCTGTATTAGTTTCACCTAGATGGAGATAAAATTTTCTTTCAAGCTTCCTCGCATTCTCATATTCATTCTTAGGATTTGCAGGGAAAACCCGATCAAACTCTGTAGAGATCAACTTCGGAATATGTGTAGTTATAAGTACACTAATTATACCTGATCCTAAATAACTATTATAATTGTGATTTACTATTTCCTTAAAACTAAAGCTTGTGTTATTTTTTTTATTATAGTCATCTACAAGTTTTTCAGATATGTATTCCAATAACTCCAAATATCTTTCATAAACACTTCTAAAATCTCTAAGGCCCGCATCTTCGAACTCTTTTAACTGCCTTATTTTCTTTCTTATGGAAGCCTCATGTTCCCATAGTGCATTAGTCTTTGTATGTTTAACTATTTCCTCTATTTGGCTAATTTGATTCTTTATTTTTCTAAAGTTTCTTTCTATAGCTCCTCGTTTCATTACATAATCCTCCTATGTTAAGTCCTATGTTCTCCATATTATTATACCAATCATAACTAAAATATAATTAAATTTTCAATCATTTTACTTAAAGTATCCTAAATTCTTATAAATCAATATTCTAAATATATACATAGATTTTCATTAATTGATATTAACTCGAAATCTGATAAAATCATTATAGGGTTCCAATTTTAAACATGAACCTATACATTATTATAAATGATGAACTGTCTAAGCAATTTGAAAGTATAGGTCAATTTTTCAGTAATGAAACTCCTCTTCCTATCGCCAGATGAGTAAGCGGTTCGTATAAAATCCTTAAATAGTGAGCTTTATACTTATCAAAAGTATTTATCGTGCTGAAAGAATATCAATATATACCGGAGTATAAGTAAGTGTCGGCCATGGATGTCGATACAAAGGAGGCTGATTAATATGCATAGATATTTTATACAGGTCTTTGGAAGAGTTCAGGGAGTTGGATTTAGGTATTTTGCAAACTATACTGCATTAGCATTAGATTTAACCGGTTGGGTAAAAAATTGTGAAGATGGAAGTGTTCAATTAGAAGTTCAAGGTAAAAAGGAAAACATATCTTTGTTTATAGAAAAGCTAAAAAAAGGAAACCGATTTGCTAAAATAGATGACATGAACTTAAAAAAAGTTGAAACTATCACTAATGATAAATCTTTTAGAGTTATTTATTAGCAGTTTAAGGGAATTTTAATTATTTATATGTGGTATACTTTAAATACTAATAATTAATAAGGAGCGATATTAATGGAAAATTTCAATAAACTTCTACAAAAATATGCTGAGCTTTCAATAAAAATTGGAGTAAACCTTCAGAAAGGTCAAACACTTGTTATAAATTCACCTATAGAATGTGCGGAATTCACAAGGATATTAGCTAAAGAAGCTTATAGTACAGGTGCTAAAGATGTGCATGTAGAGTGGAGTGATGAAGAGCTCACACTTATTAAATTTATAAATGCACCTGAAGAAGCCTTCAAGGAGTTTCCTAAATGGAAAGCTGATGGATATGAAACTCTTGCTAAAGGTGGTGCTGCATTCTTTTCAATTTCATCTTCAAATCCAGAGTTGTTGAAAGGTGTAGATCCAAAGAGAATAGCGGAATCAAATAAAACAAGGTCTATTGCACTAAAAAAGTATAGAGAATACATAATGAATAGTACAGTATCATGGTCAATTGTTTCAATTCCAACAAAAGCATGGGCAAAAAAAATCTTTTCTGAGCTTTCTGATGAAGAAGCTATAGAAAAACTTTGGAAAAATATATTTAAAATAGTAAGGGTTGATAAGGATAATCCTATAGAAGCTTGGAATGAACATCTAAAAAATCTTCAAAAGAAAGTTGATTTTTTAAATGAAAAGAAATTCAAAAAACTTCATTACATATCAAGTAATACAGATTTAACAATAGAACTACCTGAAAAGCATTTATGGTCCGGTGGTGGGGAATATAATGAAAAAAGAACTTATTTTGTAGCTAATATGCCTACAGAAGAAGTATTTACTCTTCCATTAAAGACAGGAGTTAACGGTAAAGTAACCAGTACCAAACCTCTTAACTACAGCGGAAACTTAATTGAAGATTTTACCCTAATTTTTAAAGATGGTAAAATAATTGACTTTTCAGCTGAGAAAGGCTATGAAACATTAAAGAAACTTATAGAAACAGATGAAGGTTCTCACTATCTTGGAGAAGTAGCTCTTGTCCCATATGATTCTCCAATTTCAAATTCAAACATAATATTTTACAATACATTATTTGATGAAAATGCCTCCTGTCATTTAGCTTTAGGCGAAGCTTATCCAATTTGTCTTGAAAACGGAGGTACCATGACTGAAGAAGAATTAAAAAAATCAGGCGCAAATATTTCCTTAACCCACGTAGATTTCATGATAGGGTCACCAGATCTAAATATAACTGGCGAGACTAAAAGTGGAGAAATAATACAAGTATTCAAAAATGGAAATTGGGCTTTTTAACTTATTTAAAATATTGCAAAGGGACTGTCGCACTTAGGTAAGTACGGCAGCCTCTATATCATATACTATGTATTTTAAGCTTATTTTTGAGTCCTCTTTCTTGATTATGTATAATTTTATACATATTTATACTGGTTTCTCCATATTTTTCTTTATATTATTTACTTTTCTCAAATAGTCTTTTATATATCTATTTTTTTAATTAACTTCTCTAAATATATAGACTTCATTTGTTTGCTTGCCATTGCCTGCTTTATTGGTGGAAGCTTCAATATAACAGATAAGATTGCAGCCATTGCTCTGTGACTTCCTAAAGCCTGATTATCAAATATCAAATTTTGAAGCTGATTTTTTTCAATTGCCATTAATACTGCTCTATGAACAGAATTAGCTGGTGTAATTATATGTTCCTTTCTAATTTCTAATTTAATACTTCCCTTAGAACATGATCTTACACATATACCACAACCAAGACATATTTCCTCATTGACTTTAGCATATCTTTTTTTATCTTCTAGACTATTGGAGGTTAATGTTACTGCTTCTATAGGGCACACTTTTGTACATCTGCCACATCCAACACAATTCTTTTCATCAATCTTAGGTATAAAATTGGTAGTGTGCACAGGATGAAGCATACCAAATTTTTTAGCTGCAACCATAGCCTCACAACAACAGCCGCAGCAGTTACATATAAAAGTTGGATTTTCTCTCACATTTTCTCCACATTGAACTAAGTTATATTCATAAGCTTTATGTAAGAGCTCTATTCCCTCCGATACATCCACTTTTCTAGCAAATTTGTGCTTAATTAATGAAGCCGCTACGTTATTAAAAGTCATACATATATCCAATGGAGCATCACAAGCACGATTAAGATGCTGCATCTTATGTCGACAATAACACATACTTATGCCTATATTTGAAGCATTTTTTATAACTTCACTAGCTCTTTCATGATCTAAAATATGAACTGCGTTTTCATTTGAAAGTACCTCTTCCTGCACAAATACTCTTCCAAGTCGTGTTTCTGAACTAAAAAACAGCTCTTTAATAAAATCCTCTTCTACATTCATGTACTGGTAATAAAGTTCACTTAAAAGCTTTTGATCTATGTCTTTTCTAACCCTCATAAGTGCAAATTCAAAAAATCCTGCCATAGGAGGTGGTAACATATATTGCTGAGTTCCATTGTTATCTATATCAAGCAAAATAGCTTTGCCTGCAAGGCTGTCTAGTATATTTTTTGCCTCTACCTCTCTCATATTCCATACCTTGCTTGCTGTCTTAATTGTAAAAGGTTTTATTGGAAGCATAGAAACTAATGCCGCTTCCTTCTCACTAAATAGAATACTTAAAATTTTATACAAAGCCTTAGAAGGAGGCGCCCCTTGAGGAAATCGGTTTATTCTCTCTATAAGATTTCTATACCCCTCTCTTGCCGATATATGAGACATACTTTCACCTTCCTTTTATTTAAATTATAAATTTTCTTTTATAGCCTCTATGAATAGATCAATCAACTCTGGATCAAATTGTTTATACTTCCCCTTTTGTAACTCTTCAATAGCCTTTTCGTTAGATAAAGCTTTTCTAAACGGCCTATCAGATATCATTGATTCATATGCATCAGCAATAGATATTATTCTGGAGTATATTGGTATATCTTTTTCTTTTAGTCCCTTTGGATATCCTGTACCATTCCATCTTTCGTGATGATAAAGTACACAATCTTCTATATCCTTATTATTTACAATATATCTCACTATGTTATAACCTATAAGAGAATGATCTTTAACTTTTCCGTATTCTTCTACACTTAATTCGCTGTCTTTTTCTATAATTTTTTTATCTAGACCTAACTTTCCACAATCATGCAAAAAACTCCCCATTTTTAGAACAAGTAAGTCTTTATCTGAAAGTCCAATCTTTACACCTAGCAACACTGAATATTTGGCTACATTTTCAGAATGCTTTTCTATATCATTTTCTTTACTATCCAATATGTTAATTATTTTATACACTGAATTAAGCAACTCCCTATCTTCCTTCACCACTTCTCTTTCTTCTGCAGGTGCTGCATCAGAATTTACATCTTTATTCTCAATATCATTCTTAAGCAATACTTCAATATCTTCAGCCTGAGACGGCCTTCCAAAAAGATATCCTTGAATTTGATCACAGCCTAAATCCTTCAAAATTTCATATTGTTCTTCTGTTTCAACACCTTCTGCTATTGTTTTCATTTTAAGGTCTTTTGCTAAAATAATTATGGTTTTTACTATAGATTCTTCATCAATATTTTGAATCATATTCTTTACAAAATTTTGATCAATTTTAATAACATCAATCGGAAAGCTTTTTAAATATAATAAAGATGAATAACCTGTTCCAAAATCATCAAGTAAGATACTAATACCCATACTTTTTATTTGATTTAATTTTAATACAGCTCCTTCTCTATTCCTCATTATAGCGCTTTCAGTGATTTCAATTTCTAAAGAACTTGGTTTTATATTATTTATTTCTACTGAGCTCTTTATAAAATCCACAAGTTCCTTATCTTGAAATTGTTTAGCCGATACATTTACTGATACTACTACATTATTAAAGCCTTGATTATTCCATTCTTTTATCTGCCTACAAGCTTCTTGTATAACCCATTTACCTATATCAATTATAAGCCCACTTTCTTCTGCTACAGGAATAAAAACTCCAGGAGATACCATTCCCCTTTCCGGATGTTTCCACCTTATCAGTGCCTCTAATCCAATTATCTTTTTCGTAATAGTGTTTATCTGAGGCTGGTAATATAATACAAACTCATTTTTTGCAATTGCTCCCCTTAAGTCATTTACTATATTAACTCTTTCAATAAATTTTTTACTATGCTCTTTTAAATAATACAAGAAATTATTTTTTCCATTTGCCTTAGATAAACTTATTGCAATTTGACTATTTTTAATTAATTCTTCTGTACTGTTTCCATCCTGTGGATACAAAGCTACCCCTATACTAACAGTTATATGGTAATTAACACCGCTATATTCCCAAGGCTTTCTAACTGACCTTAATATATCTATGCATAAATTATTTATTTTAATTTTATTAGTTTTATTGAATATTAGCGCAAATTCATCTCCACCAATTCTAGATACAATACTATCTGTTTTAACGTTTTCTGTTATTCTTTGTGCTATAACCCTTAATAATTCATCACCTGCTAAATGCCCTAAAGTTTCATTTATGATTTTAAAATTATCTACTCCTATATACAAGATTGAAAAGCCTTCACCACTAATCTTAGATCTTTCTATTGCTTCTGAAAGATTTTTAATGAAAAAATTTCTATTTGAAATCAATGTAACATCATCATAAAAAGATATAAGATTTATTTTTTCTGCCATAGCTTTAGCATGTGTCACATCAAATATTATCCCCAAGATTCCATCAAATTTTCCTTTATCATCAAAAACAGGTGATTTAGAGATAGATATCCATTTTTCTTTTCCATGCTTATCTACATATTTTGTTTCAATATTTAATTCTGATTCCAATGTATTTTTTATTTTTAAATCCACATTTCTCGATTTTTCAGCCTCATCTAAATTATCTAAAATTTCATAATCAGATTTACCTTCAATATCTCTATATTCTCGATTTACATATTCTTCAAAATACTTATTAACTAAGGAATATTTAAATTCTCTATCTTTATAAAATATCATTGCTGGAATTGCTTTTAAGAGAAAGTTTTGTTGATTTAATAATTTAAAAACATATTTGTTTAAAACAAATATAGTAGATAGGACACATACAATTGTTATAATCAATATGGTATAAAATAATGCTTGTTTTTCTTTAAATGAAAGATTATAAATATCTCGTTGTTTTTCCATAGCTATTGCTATATTATTATTGCCTTTAATATCCTTTATTATCAAGTAAGTTTCTATATTATATTTATTATCTGTTCTTATATAAATACTTTCTCCATCTCGCTTATATAAACTGCCTGTCCCAACTCTTTCATTAGTGATTGAATTATTCATGGATAATAAATTAACTTTTTCACCAATAATTTTGGAAATAAAGTCAACTTGATCATCATGTATGTATCTACCCATTACTAAATATCCATTTATAGGACCTTGATGATTGCTTCTTAAAATAGGCATACAAGACAAAAGTATTATCCTATTTTCTAAATTTATAAATCCACTTTTTCCTCTTTCATTATATATAGATGTTTTTATATCATCACTTTCTTCTATATATTGCTTTACTTTATTTGAAATAGCAGATTCATTCCCAGTTTTAGAATCTATTTCTTTACTATATATCACCTTCCCGTTATTATTAACAAACACCATAAAATCAATGTTTAATAAATTCGAAAATTCATCTTTAATCATATTTTTTGATATAAAATCCTTATTCAAATCACTAGAAAATTGATATGCATCATCCCACACAGACCATTGTTTGTTTAAATCATTTAAGTTTGTTTCATAACTTAAAATATAGTTTTTTGCTATTATTATTTTATCTGCTACCTCTATTTTCTCAATATTAGTGAAATCCTTTAAAAAGTAACCATTGCATAAATAAAAAAATATACTTAGCGCAGCTATTGGTATTAAAATCAACAACGTTATTGTCCTTCTCTTTAAGTTCATGCTTTTTACACCCTCTATTCGCCTTATAATAATTATATAAACTATATTCTATATTTTCTAAATTTATTAATTTTAGGATTTAATGAAATTTTATCTAAAAATACATAATCAGTCAATGGATTAACCATTTTTTGTTATATTTATTATAAAGTCAGGACCACCCGTATAACGGGTGGCTTGCTTTAGCCCTATAAGGACATATTACTGGCTGTGCTACTCGCACACCGAACGGTTTGCCAACCGCATTTTTTCTCTGGCTGCCCCTAAAGGGGCTATTATTTTTTGCCTGGTTTTGCTTGTTCACCCGTAAACGGGTCAATATATTCTTTTAAGCTTATCTGCTCATATGCTATATCTTCTTGTATTTGATTTTTTATATACTTGTAAATGTTAATATAGAAGTGCATAAAAGTTCCAACATGGAAATGTAGGAATTTATGCACTTTTTATGTACAATTTTTTCAAGGTATAATTGTATAGAAATTCTGATGAGGTAGGTGCAATTATAATGCGAAAAGATGTACATAATAGGTTGAAAAAATATACAAGAGAGGAGCAATGCTTATTGAATAAAAGTGAGTTAGCAAGAAGATTTAACTGTGATCCTAGAACAATAGACAGATATTTAAAAATCAGTTCTGGGGAATTAGAACCTAAAAAATCATCAAGAGTTTATAAATCTCTTATCGATGAATATAAATCTATTATTTTTGATAAAGTGGATACTTATGGTGCAACAGCTATGGCTGTGTATAAGTTTATTGAAAAGAAAGGATATCGAGGTAAATATAGCACAGTGGCTGCATTTATAAACAAACATAAATGTACTGAAATTCAAAAAGCCACTATCAGATTTGAAACAACTCCAGGGCTACAAGCACAAGTAGATTGGAAAGAAAATTTAACTATGTTAAGCAAACATGGTGAAATATTTAAGGTGAATATTTTTTTGATGGTACTTGGTTATTCAAGAATAAAATATGTTCAACTAACAACAGATAAAGAACAAAAAACACTATTCAAATGCATGATTGATGGATTTAGATATTTTGGAGGAATTCCACAAGAAATATTGTTTGATAATATGAAAACAGTAGTGGATAGAAGTAAATCAACATTCTCCAGCATTGAGTTCAACAAAACATTCAAGTATTTTGCTGATGATGCTGGTTTTATCCCTATAGCCTGCCGGCCGTACAGGCCTCAAACAAAAGGGAAAGTTGAATCCCTGTCACGTCTTATTAATAGATTAGCCGTTTATAATGGCGAATTTGAAGATTATGATGATTTGGATAAAATAGTACAAAACTTTATGGAAGAAGTGAATAATGAAGTATCACAAGCAATAAATGAACCTCCTTTAAGTCGATTGGATAAAGAACTAGAGTATCTTAAACCATTGCCGTCGTTAGACACATTGATATCCTATGTCTCCTGCGAAAAAGAATATAAGGTATCAAGAGAGTCTATGGTTAATTACAAAGGTAAAAAATACTCAGTTCCAACCAAATACATTGGTTTAAAAGTTAATATTACCGAAACGTGTGATGGCAATATCAGTATTTATTATAATCAAGATTTTATTGTATGTCACTCATTAAGTGAGAAAAAATATAATTATAAAATTGGTCATATGCACGAAATACTGAAATCTGATGCATGCAAACATCTTACAGATATGAAAATAGATGAATTTATAAAAGAAAATATGTCAATGATGGATATATTATTGGGAGAGTGAAATTTTAAATGTATGGAAAATTGTTAAATAACCTAGAGACACTAAAATTAGAAAAAATGTACTCATATGTTCCTAATTATTTAGATACAGTTGTAAAAGACGGAACCTCTGTGTTAGATGCCCTTGTGCATCTAACCAGTAAAGAAATAGAATACAAAAATGAAATGGCCTCAAAAATACAAATAACTGTAGCTGGCTTTCCTTTTGTGAAAAGAGCTGATCAGTATGACTATGATTTCCAACCTTCGGTTAATAAAGCCCAAATTAAAGATTTTTGCTCATTAAGATTTATTGAAAATAAGGAAAATATACTATTCTATGGAACACCAGGTGTCGGAAATTATCGAAAGTTTTTGTTT
>NZ_JAEEGC010000081.1 GCF_019207025.1 Clostridium thailandense
AGTATTTAAATGTGTCTTCCAGAATGTAAATATATCCCTGCGTATAAGTTAAGTGTCTGGTGCGGGTATCTATATGACAGCAAAAGGTTAGAAAATATTGTTTAGAGGACAGAGGACAATTGTCCTCTCATAAAAATATTGTTCTTGTATAGTTTGTTTGTACTCTTTTACATATGAGTAATTAATTATATAATATAGTTATGTAGCATCAATCATGCTTTAAATATTTAGATAAACTAGGAGTGAGAAGAATAGCAATGAATGATTCAAAAATAGAAGTAGATAATTTATTCCGTAAAAAAGTATTGGATACCCTAGATAATCAGTCGCCCATTAATATTCAGATGAATTTTTGGCTTAATGAGATGATGACATATCATGGAGTTAGTTACTCTGAATATCGTATACTTAGACTTTTAAGAAAGTATCCAAATGGAATTGAACCTTCAGTAATTGCTGATAAGCTAGCTATTTTAAGGCAGACCACAACTAATATGGTAGATGATTTGCAAAAAAAATATCTGGTAGAAAGATCACCTCATCCTGTGGATAGAAGGCGTATTTATATAAAGTTAACATCAGAAGGTGTAGAACTTGCTGATAAATTAGTAGAGGAAATGTCTAGTGTACAAAGCAGCGTATTGTCAAATTTCACCAGTGAAGAGATGGAAAAGTATCTAGATATAAGAATAAAAATTATAAAATATACGGAAGATGAAATAAAAAAAAGATATGTGGAGGAAAGTTAAAAACTTTTCTGGTTAACAAATTTTTGGGTTAAAAGCATAAATGGATTTAAATTTTAATTTATCCAAACTTAAATAAGATATACAAAACTAGATAAAAACAAAATTTTGGAATTAACAAAGCAGATAAAATGTGGTGGAAATCACCACATTTTTTTTATGTAACAGATATTGAAAAAACTATAAGAGTTTTTAATAATACAATTTAAGATAAATGAACATTGTTATACTTAGAATATGCAGTGTTATGGAAAATTCCGGAAAAACCCTTTGTTATTGCAGTATTTTATATTAATATGGTAATATTAGATTAAATATAACAAATAATCCAAAACATAGTAAAACATTAACCAAATCTTAAAGCTTTAATATTATTCAATTTGAAGGAGAGCATAAAATGGATAATGAAAATTTTGTTATTGGAAACGAAATTATGGATTTTGGAACAGGAATAAATGAATCAGAATCATCAGAAAAAGCCAGTGATTTCTTTATTGTAGGAATGGGGGCTTCTGCAGGAGGCTTGGAGGCGCTGGAACATTTTTTTACTTGCATGCCTTCTGCCAGTAATATGGCATTTGTAGTAATTCAGCATTTATCTCCGGATTATAAAAGTCTTATGCCTGAAATATTATCAAGAAATACACAAATGAAGGTGTTTCAAATACAGGATGGAATGAAAGTCTTACCAGGATGTATTTATTTGAATCCCCCAAAATTTTCTGTAACTATTTCACAGAAGCGGTTTTGTTTAAAGGAGCAGGAGACAAGTCATAGAATTAATCTTACAATAAACACTTTTTTTGAATCCCTCGCAGAAGATATGGGTGAGAAAGCCATCGGAATTATATTATCGGGAACGGGCAGTGATGGTACAAGGGGGTGTGGAGTTATTAAAGAAGCTGGTGGTATTGTTATGTCACAAGACGAGAAGAGTGCGAAATTCAACGGTATGCCAAGAAGTGTAATTGCCACGAATATTTGTGATTATATCTTATCACCTACCAAGATGCCTGAAAAATTATTACAATATGTAGGACAATCTTCATTGATAGTTATAAATCAAAATGATGAACAAGAAGGAGACGAAGGTACTGAAACCCTGTCTCAAATTTATAATATTATTAATAAACAGCACTCCATTGATTTCAGCCTTTATAAGCAGAGTACTGTTTTAAGGTGCCTTGAAAGACGTATAAGAATTTGCCAAACATCAACCCTTGAGGAGTATCTTTCATATTTAAAGGATAACTTAGAAGAGATAGATTCTTTATACAATAGTTTATTGATTGGAGTAACGAGATTCTTTAGAGATAAAGAAGCTTTTGAAGTTATAAAGAATTCAGTTATTCCTAAAATTGTAGATAGTAATAAAGACAATACTGTAATCAGAGTATGGGTAGCTGGATGCTGTACTGGTGAAGAAGCATATTCCCTGGCAATATTATTTAAGGAACACATGGACCTGGTTAAAAAAAATATTAGCCTAAAAATATTTGCTACAGATATTGATATTCGTTCAATAGAATATGCAAGTGTAGGGGCTTATCCTGAAAGCATCTCAGAAGATGTATCTCTTGAACGACTCAACCGCTACTTCATTAAAAAGAGAGATACTTATCAGGTTTCAAAATATATTCGCGAAATGGTAGTTTTTTCGAGTCATAATATAATAAATAATCCACCATTTTATAAAATAGACCTATTAACTTGTAGAAATCTGTTGATTTATTTTCAACCGAAGCTTCAAACCAGAATTCTTTCAACCTTCCAGTTTGCACTTAAAGCACAGGGCTATATGTTTTTAGGTATAAGTGAAACTACTGGGGAGCTAAAAAGTTATTTTTCTACTGTAGATAGTAAATATAAGATATATAAAAGAAAAGATATGAAAAAACGTCCGCTTGTGGATGATTTTTCTATTATAACAACTGGAATAAAGTTAGCTAAACAAAAGAGTAAGTATAATGATCATACAAGAAAGATAAGGAGTAATTGGGAAATGGAAGATATTTATGAAAGCTTAGTAGAGGAATGTTTGCCTCCCAGTGTGCTAGTAGATGAAAATGGTGAACTTGTACAGGTTTGTGGGGATTGTGATAAATATTTGAAGATACCAAGGGGAAAGGTATATTATGATATACAAAAGATGGTTCCTAAGGAACTATCTACAGCTCTAGGAACTGCAATCGGCAAAGTTAAAAAAGAAAAGGTAAAAGTTACTTATACAAATATAAAAATTAAATTAGGTGAAGAACAAATCAGTATTAATCTTATTGTCAAACCTCTATTTACAAAGAAGAGTGGGAATCTTATTTTTGTAGTATTTGAAGAAATTAAAAGCGA
This sequence comes from Clostridium thailandense, assembly GCF_019207025.1. Classification (GTDB taxonomy): domain Bacteria; phylum Bacillota; class Clostridia; order Clostridiales; family Clostridiaceae; genus Clostridium_AM; species Clostridium_AM thailandense. The sequence continues at coordinate 3,093 of NZ_JAEEGC010000081.1, forward strand.
TGAGATGAAGGATAATTACGTGGAGAAATTTGACACAATAAGCAAATTGAATGAGCGTATTACAGACCTGGAGCAGGAGCTTCAATACACAAAAGAGAACCTTCAAACTTCACTTGAAGAGCTAGAGACTTCAAGTGAGGAGCTACAATCAGCCAATGAGGAGCTCTTGGTATCAAACGAGGAAATGCACAGCACTAATGAAGAGCTTCAATCTGTTAATGAGGAATTAATCGTTGTAAATACACAATATCAATACAAGATACAAGAATTAGCAGATTTAAACAATGATATGATGAACTTTTTAAACAGTACATCCATAGGAACTCTTTTTCTTGATTCAAACCTGTGTGTCAGGAAATTCACACCAGCAATAACTAGAGAGATCAATCTTATAGAAATGGACATTGGCCGTCCAATTAGCCATATTGCTCATAACTTAAAAAATGAGGATTTAGTTAAGCAAGCTCGTGAAGTGATGGATAGTCTTGTTCCTATTGAAAAAGAAGTTCAAGGCTTAAATAATAGGTGGTATTTATTGAAATATTCTCCATATCGAACAAATGAAAATTTTATAAAAGGTGTTGTTATATCTCTTGTTGATATTACAGCTCTTAAGGAAGCTGAAGAAAATCAGCGAAGGAGTATGGAACATTACGAAAAACTTGTAAGGCTTTCACCTTTTGCTATTATGATAATAAGCCATGGTAAGATACTTTTTTCTAATGCAGCAGGACTTAATTTATTACAGGAAAAAAATATTGATAATTTGATTGGAAAGCCGATTAACATGTATTTAAATATTAATGAGCAGTTACAAATGGATAAAGAGAATATAGCTGCACTATTAGAGAAAAAAGTTATTCGTTGGGACGGCTCAGAAATTTATGTTGAAGTTAACTCAATGCCATTTTCAATGGAAAATGAGGACGCAGAACTTATTATTTTAAGAGATATAACGTACCAGAAGATAGAAAATGAATTGCGGCTGGAAAATAAAAACAAAAAAGCATTATTAGATGAAGCAAATATTTTAGATAAACTTAAGAATGATTTCTTTAGCAATCTTTCACATGAATTGAGGACACCACTGAATGTTATTATGAGCACTTTACAGCTTATCGATAGTAAGATAAAAGATACTACGGAGTATAATAAATCTATAAATTTGAAGGAACATATGAATGTTATGAAACAGAATTGTTACAGGCAGTTAAGACTTGTAAATAACATGATTGATATTACGAAAATCGATGCAGGATTTTATGAAATTAAATATCAGAATCATAATATTGTAAACATAGTTGAAGATATAACATTATCGGTAAATAATTATGTTGTCAATCGAGGTTTAGAGTTAGTATTTGATACAGATGTAGAAGAGAAGATAATTGCTTGCAACCCAGACAGTATTGAAAGAATTATGTTAAACCTTTTATCAAATGCTATAAAGTTTACCGATGCAGGTGGAAATATAAATGTGAATATAAGCGATAAGGGAGAAACTATAATAATATCAGTGAAGGATTCTGGGATTGGTATTCCAAAAGATAAGCAAGATATTATTTTTGATCGTTTTAGACAAGTAGATAAATCCCTTACCAGAAACAATGAAGGCAGTGGTATAGGACTTTCACTTGTTAAATCACTGGTAGAAATGCATGGTGGTAAAATTTCAGCATTAAGTGAATACGGTAATGGTACTGAGTTTATTATTGAACTGCCAGTTAAAACAATATTAGAAGAAAATATTAAAGAAAATCATGAATTGCAGCAGCAAAGCAATGTGGAAAAAATACATTTAGAATTTTCTGATATTTATAATTTATAATTATTTTATATAAAGATATATGCTTGAAGTATGGAAAAACTCTTTTTCTAAAGAAATAACTACATAGAGAATATACACAGTTATGATAGAATAAGAATTAGCCTAAACAGGGCTGTATCAGACTCTATAACATCAGAGGTTGATACAGCTCTTTTTTATTATTGACAAGGAAACAATAAAATGATAGAATATTTTTGTTGACAAGGAAACATAATTATTATTTTTCGAAAGGTGGGAATTTTAAATGAATGTACAATACACAGAAGAAACCATAAATAAACCGGAGATGCAAGGAGGAAATATTAAAATTATCGGAATTATAGCAAGTCCACGGAAAGAAGGAAATACAGCTTGGATAGTAAATAAAATACTTGAAGGTGCGAAAGAACAAGGCGCCGAAGTTCAATCCTTCAATTTTAGCGATCTTGATATTAAACCATGCCAGGGATGTAATGGCTGCAAACAGAGCACTCGAGGGTGTATTATTAATGACGACATGCAGAAACTTTATGACGCGATTGAGAATGCTGATGCACTTGTTCTCGGATCGCCGATTTACATGGGGCAGATGAGTGCCCAGGCGAAGATATTCACCGACAGATTGTATGCACGATTCTCTCCTCGATTTTCTCCGTATTTCAAATGCAAAAATGAAGCTAAACAAAAGCTGATTCTTGCATTTAATCAAGGTAATCCTGATTCTAGCCTGTTTCAGTCCTATATTGATTATACAAAACACATGTTTGAATTGCTGGAATTTGATGTTAAAGAGGTACCTGTTGTTACTGGTTTGCGAAATGGACCAGCGCATAAAAGGGAAGATTTGCACACTGCATTGAAGGATATTGGTTCATCATTGGCTTTGAAATGATTCCTGGAGTATTTCTTTATAGTGCGATAACACCTAATAGATTTAGCATCAACAGAATCCGTTCCATTAAAAGCAATATATATTACTTTTGGATGGAATGGATTCTGTTGATGCTGAATATGGAACCGAACTTAGAAGGAACAGTTTTTTATCATGATATTACCTCTTGGGCAATAGGTGATATGAAAGAAGATGTTATGAGGGTTATGAAAGTTTTTTATGAAGGTAAACTTAAGCAGTAAATTTGATAAAATAGAAACACTGTTAAAATTGATAGTAATGTAAAAAAAGGTATAACCAGAAAAAAGCTTTTGAAATATGTACATGGATCAAAACTGAACTGTAATTTCATTAAAACATAAGGCATGTACATCAATCCTGTAATAACAGAGCTAAAAATAGCTATTATTTCTATGGAGATTATTCTCACTATATTGAGCAGTAAGGGAGATATAATATTATCCATTAATGCTCTAACCTTATTTGCATGGTAAAATTCTCTTAAGGCTAATAGTGAAAATAAAGCTCCACTTATTATTATGGCATCTGTATAGGAATTACTAATTAAATTGGGGGATGAAACTTGATTAAATAAAGATTTTTTCAGACAATAACCTATTACTGGATAAAATATTGTTAGTAGAATAGAGATATAAACATTTCTTAAATGAAATATACGGTTTAATTCTACTCTAAGATAAGAGAGAAAAGTCATAGTTTTAGCACCTCTTTTCCAATAAGCTGTATATATGCGGCTTTAAAAGTAAGTTTTTGAGCATTATTAGATACCAAAGAAAGCAAATCCTCTGGGTTTCCATTAAATAAAATTCTACCTTCACTTATAACAACTAATTTATCACATATAGACTCCATGTCTTCAATTACGTTAGTAGCTAATAAAATAGTAGATTCTTTTGCAGTTTGAGAAATTAATTTATAAAAATTACTTATTTCTTCTTTAGAAATTCTGGCGGTTGGTTCATCAAAAATCAATAGTTTAGGAATTCCTAGAAGAGCTTGAGCAATGCCAATCTGTTGTTTTTCACCAACAGATAAGGTGGAAATGTAAGCCTCTTGCTTATCTATTAGATTTGTTTTTTGGAGAACTTCTTTAATTGCCTTTTTTCTATTTTTAATTTTTTTCAGCACTGCTATATAATCAAGGAACTGCCATACATTAAGCTCGTCATAAATGACTAAGGACTGAGGAAGATATCCTAGAGTTTCCTTTAATTTTGTTTTTATTTTAAATAAAGGTATATCATCCACGAAAATTCGTCCACTTTCTGCTTGAAGTTCTCCAATCAAAAGCTTTATAAGAGTTGATTTTCCCGCGTCTTTAGGACCTAAGATTCCAACAACACCAGGACCTTCTATTTTTAAAGAAATATCTTGTAAAGCTTTTGTTTCCTTTGAGTATGTCATATTTAAATTTTCAGTAGAAATCTTCATAAATGTTAACATCCTTTCTTAAGGGTTAAAGTATTTTTTATATTTATGTTTTAAAAGCCTAATAAAACAATAAAAACAATATATCATTATAAATATTTCAGGAAAAGCATATCTACCTTGCCCTTCTGTTACAAAATATACACTCGTAAACATATAAAATAATATCACATTATATAGGGTATATTTATTTAAAAGCTGAGTTTTTCCTTTCCATATGTCCCTTAAAATTGCTGAACTATAAATTAATATGTATATTATAGCTGGTGCAAAGATTATACTTCTAATGTCATTAGCGATTGTAAATAGAATATCTTTAGCAGAAGCACTTACCATACTTCCATAAGTACTGTAAAGTACATCATCACCCCAAAAATACACATTGAATAGTCTTTTAAAACCTAATTCTATAAATTGTACTGGATGGGCTTTTATCCATGTTTTAGCTGCTTTACTAAGCATTTTATTCTTCTCTGTCATATTAGCTTTCTTATATTGATTAGTTTTTACTATGGAGTTTTCCACATTTTCTACTGGCATCCATCTTCCTATTTTATTTTGAGAATTATTATTTATATATAGAACAATTCCTCCATTGTTAGAAACATAGGTGAATTGACCTATAAGTTTTGTGTTTCTATATATCCATGGTGATATGGTAATAATACAAATCACTAAAATTATTAAGGAATTTTTTATAGCTGCAGCAATTTTTTTCTCTATTAGAAGCTCCAATAGAAAAATAGCAAAGAAATATACAATAAAGAAGGGTTTTATTAAGGTATTTAATCCTACAAGTACACCTATGTACATATATTTATATTTAATATTACTAAAATATATAAAAGTGATAAAAATTAATATAGTAGTAAAGAGCGGCTCTGTAGCTACTAAGCTATTGTAAAATATGTTATTAGGCATAAAAACAAATATTGTAAATATTATTTTTCTATCTCTTTCCTTTAAATTTATTCTTTTTAGAAGAACATGAAAGAATATGTAACTTACAAAAGTTAAAAACAAATTGAGAAGTTTTGCTTTAAATAGACTTGCTCCAAAAAGTTTGAAGATTCCTCCAAGCAGCATGCAGTAGCCTACAGAGGTATAGGTATCTCCCCATGGAAGACCCTTTGCTATATCTACTGACAATTTATAATAATAATCAAAATCTGAAAAGGGCTTGGTATCTATAAAAAGTACCCATAATATGCATAGCGCCATACCTGAGGCCATTATAATCTTGTAATAATTTTCATTTTTTAGTACAGACTTTTTCATGTTCATTCTCCTTTATGCTAAACATTCCTGTCATTTTATATTTTTTCAAAAATCATATATTTAAATGGAACTTTTTCAATTCATATTCTACAAAAGAATTCTTAAATAATTAGGCTGTAATTCCTTAAGATATTCTTAAGCTTTATTTCAGCATTTTTTTAGCTCCATTGTAAGTAATCCAAAAATATCCTCCGTAGATTATTATAAAAATAAGTGCAGTTATTAAAAGTTGTAAGGTGATATTAACAGCCCCTAAAAAATTTACTATTACTTCAGTTATTTTTAACCCAACAATGCAGTGAATTAAGGCAAGAAATAGGGGAAGTATAAAATAAATTGCTGTTTGGATAAATATTGCTTTATTTAACATTTCATCATCTACACCCATTTTCTTAAGCAGCTTGTACCTTTCAATATTGTCTGCACACTGAGACATTTGTTGAAGAGATAGTATTACCGCAGATATTATTAAAAATACTAATCCTATATAAAGAGCTAAATAAGAGACAACTCCTGCAAGCCCAAAAATGTTTGCTTTAGATTTTTCCTTGGTACTGCATATAATAGTTAGTTCACTTTTTTTATTTTTATCTAATTTATTTACTTCCTTTAAAAGTTCTTTTTCCTTTTTAACTTTATCACCTTTAAAATTAAGAACTAGATAGCTTAAGGGTGGTGTTAATCCATATGTTAAATCATCTCTTACTATGAAAGTGCAGGCATTGGATTTAAAAATCTCATTCATAGTGATGTACATAACAGGCTTTGAAGAGGGAATTAAATTTTGACCACAAACTTTAATTTTTCTTTTTTTATCTATTGACTTTTGAATAGATGGTAATAGTTCTTTTATATTTCCAAAGGCTGCATACTCTCCTTTATTCAAGGTTATGCCTTCTTTTTTATAGAATTTCATAACACTATTAAAATCAGACAGCTTCATTATTTGTATTAAACTATCTTTTTTAACATATGTATTTGACTTATTTTTCTCTATTTCTTCCTTATCAATATAATTTTTAATTCCTAATTCTTCATCGTTATTGAAATATAAATCATAAGTAACATAATCCTCTGTATAATAACCTAAGTTTATGTTTTTATTTAAGAAATCTTTTATAGGAAGTTTGCCATCATAAAGCACTTCAGCATCATATTGTGGTAAATCATCTATATTCTTATTTAAAGTTTTGCTAATACTAAATCCACCAGCAAGCAAACATATTGACATAAATATCATTAAGCATACAAAGGACATAGATACAAAATTAGTATTTATCCTGCTGTTTACCTGCCTTAATAAAAACATATTTAGTTCTTTTAAATATAATCTCTTGTTACTTTGAATTAATCTTAATAAAAATCCTGATAAGGAAAAGAAAAATAAAAAGGTTCCAATTACAACAAAAGCTATAGGTATAGAGATAGTTCTATCTGCAAATATTATCCTTGAAGAATCACTTAAAATTATAAAGTATGCTATTGCTATACAAAATATACTAAGGATGAAAGTTATTATTGAGGTTTTTAAGCTTCTAAGTTTTATCTCTTCATTTTTTCTTCCATCTGTTAGTAAATCAATAGGTTCTAGTTTTGATATTGATATGATATTAAAGAGAAATACAATAAAGTAAATTACTAAAAAATAGGCTATAGTTTTTACAAAGGCTTTACTAGAAAAGGTAAATTTAAAAGCTGTAAGTTCTAGATGAAATAGTTTTGATGTAAAAATTGACATACCTTGAGATAAAAACACTCCTAAAAATAACCCTAGTGCTAAGGAAAATACTCCAATTAAAACAGTTTCAATCAATAATATATTTGATATTTCCTGGTTATCCATACCTAAGGTAAAATATATGCCGAATTCTTTTTTTCTACGTTTAATTATATAGTTATTGGCATATATTATTAAAAATCCAAGTATGCAAGACACAAATATTGATACCATAGACATTAATTCATCTATTTTTATAAAGTTTTGGGCTTCATATTCATTAAGCTTCATCATAAGTTTTTGGGAACTAATAGAATTAAAAGTATAAAAGATACATACTCCAAATATTAAAGTTAAAAAATATACAGTATAATCCTTGAAGCTGCGATTTATATTTTTTTTGGCAATTTTAATGTACATTTGTAAGGTCACCTCCAAGAAGAGTTACTACTTCTATAATTCTATTAAAAAATTCTCTTCTAGAATCTTCTCCTCTTAGGATTTCATTAAATATCCTGCCGTCCTTAATAAACAATATCCTTTTGGCAAAGCTAGCTGTGAAGGGATCATGAGTTACCATCATTATTGTGGAATTCCTGATTTTGTTTAAGTTATCTAAAGTCTCAAGAAGTATTTTGGCATTTTTAGAATCTAGAGCTCCTGTGGGTTCATCTGCCATTATCAAAGAGGGATTTGTTATAAGGGCTCTAGCTGCAGCTACTTTTTGTTTTTCTCCTCCAGATAGTTCGAAGGGGTATTTATTTAAGACAGGGGTTATATTAAGATTTTCTGCTACTTCCTTTACCTTACTATCAATATCTTCACTAGCTACTTTCAGTATGCTAAGTGCTAAGGCTATGTTTTCATAGGCTGTTAAAGTATCTAGTATATTAAAATCTTGAAATATAAAGCCTAATTCTTCTCTTCTAAATTTAGCTAATTCCTTTTTATTTAGTTCAGTTACATCTTTATCCTTTATATAGATATGTCCGCTAGTCACTTTATCTATAGTGGAAATACAATTTAATAAGGTAGTTTTACCACTGCCAGAAGGACCCATAATGCCTATAAACTCTCCGCTACAAACTTGAAAGCTTATGTTATTAATTGCTTTTGACACTCTTGTGCTGGTGCCATAATATTTTTCTATATTTTGAACTTTTAATAATGTTTTAATCATAATTTTTCTCCTAAGGTGAGTTTTTTAAGAATTATAAGTGTTCTTTATGTATATATTAACTTTTTCTATGTATATAAACCATAGAATAACATAACATGAAACTAACAATTTTGTCACTTATAGATATCAAAACCAGAAAGTAGACTTATACGCAGGTAGATGTTACCAAAGCTGAAGGTACATATAAAAACTTTTTTATCATTCTTAGCGAAGTATTTTAGAAAATCTTAGGACTTCTGATATGTTTGAGGTACGAGTTTATCAGATGTTCTTAGATTTTCAAAATACTGAGCTTTAGAATGGTTAAAAGTTTTTATAGTGCTGAGGCTTGGTAACATCTACCGGAGCATAAGTCTACTTTCGGATGTGGATGTCTATAAGCATTTTAAGATAAAAAATAATATGTATCTATGCAGAGTATTAGCATAAATACATATTATTCTTAGGGAATACTATAGAGACAGTTGTTCCTATTCCTACCTTAGAAGTTACACTAATTCCTAATCCTAAACTGTCACAAAGTTTTTTAGTTAAATAAAGGCCGAAACCTGTGGCCTCTCTAAATCTTCTTCCATTTTCGCCAGTAAAGCCTTTGTTAAATATATTTGTCAAAGCTTTTTCACTTATACCAATACCTGTGTCACTTATATTTAAAACTATTTTGTCATTATTAGCTTTACCTTCAAATAAAATTTCGCCTTCAGCTTTTTCTATGTATTTAATTGAATTGCTTACTATTTGATGTAAAATAAATTCCAGCCACTTCTTATCACAGAAAATAAATTCATCACACTTTACAATGTTAACTCTTATATGTTTTTCAATAAGAGTGTTAGAGTTTCTTATAACTACGCTGTTAATGCTTTCCTTAAGCTTGAATTTTTTAATTATATAATCTCTGTCTACTTGACTACTTTTACTATAATAAAGGGATTGATCTATATAGTTTTCTACTCTTTCTATTTCATTTAAAATATTAGAAGTTACTTTAGATTTATTGTTATTAATAATTAATTTAATAGCTGCTATAGGAGTTTTAATTTCATGTATCCACATTTCTATATACTCTTTATATTCCTGTTTATCATTAATAAATTTTCCTAACTCATCATTCATCGACTTATTGGTTTTAGTTAAAATATCATATAAAATTTTACTTTCTAAAAAATCTCCTTCAGAAATGAGTTCTGAAAGCAGATATTTTTTGTCTAGTGAATCTAAATTACTATACACTTTTTTATAATACTTGCTTTTAGTAATATAATCATGGAAATAGAAGGCTATAAATGCTGTAAAGTTTAAAAGAGCTATAAAAATAATTGCATATAAGTTAAGATTCAAAGCTTTTAAAAGCAAAGACATAAATATTAGTACAATAATTTCAATTGCAATAAAAATAGACTTTTCCTTGAAGTAATCTTTTATTTTCATGCTAATATATACCCCTGTCCTCGCTTAGTTTGAATATAATTAATTGCTCCTAGATCTTCTAGTTTTTTTCTAAGTCTATTTACATTGACAGTAAGAGTATTGTCATCAACAAACTCTGCTTCCTGCCATAAGCATTTCATAATTTCATCTCTTGAAACAATCTTTCCACTATTGCTTATAAGTATATGTAAGATCTTACTTTCGTTTTTGGTAAGTTCTACTTTATTATTATTATTATTATTATTAAATTCTACTAAACCAGCTGCTGTGTTAAAAGTAATATCTTTGTATTTTAGATGATCACTTTGTACAGCTCCATAGGTTCTCTTTAATACAGCGGAAATTCTGGCTAAGAGAATCTGCAGGTTATAGGGCTTGGTTATAAAATCATCTGCACCTAAATTTATACTCATAAGTTCATCTAAATCATCATCTCTGCTGGTAACTACTATAATTGGCACCTCAGAAACCTTTCTTATCTCTCTACATACATAATAACCATCATAGTATGGTAAATTAATGTCTAATAAAATTATAGCTGGATTTTCCTTTATAGCTTCTTCTACGATATTTTTAAAATTTATTGAGAAAGAAGTATTATAGCCATATTTATTAAGAAATGTACAAAGTTCCTCTCTTATTCTAGAGTCATCCTCTATAATGAATATCTTTTCCATGTTATTCCTCCTGATTTGATAACACATCTTTGTGTATGAGTTTACTTTCTGGTGTGGGCAGCTATAGGAGGTTGTGATAAAGTCCATTTTATATATCAAAAGATGGAAAATGAAAAAGTCCAATGCATTGGTATTTAAGGATTTACTTAATGTAAAATTTTGTTTAATCACATCCTCCTATATAAATAACCACGGCCGAAAATAAACTTATGCTCCGGTAGATGTTACCAAGCTTCAGCACTATAAAAACTTTTAATCATTCTAAAGCTCAGTATTTAAGCAGATATCCAAAATATTTGATTTTGTGATAGTCGCTTACTCATC
>NZ_JAEEGC010000082.1 GCF_019207025.1 Clostridium thailandense
CCTGCGTATAAGTCAACTTTCGGCCGTGTTTCTCCATACTAATCATTAAATATACTTCCAACTTTTGCTTTAAAATTCCTTCTAATTAAAGCAATTAGCTTAGAAGTAGAGGAGACAAAGAATACTCCGATGGCTACGGCGCCCGCAATAGATAAGGTTTGTAAACCTAAGTTTAAAGATTCATTTGTATTTCCTTGTATAAACTGGAACATAGTATTATACATACCACCACCAGGAACCAGTGGAATTATAGCACATATTACAAAAGTAGTTACAGGAGTTTTTAGAATACGAGCCATTATTTCCGAGTATATTGAAACTATTACTGAAGTAATAAAAAAAGGTAAAATACTGTAATTAGAGTGATGAGCTGAAGTAAGTAAGTAAATATACCAGCTAAAACCACCACCTAATGCTGCAAATATTAAGTTTTTACCTTTTATATTAAATATTATACCAAAGCATAGTGTAGAAATAAGTGTATATATTGAGCTTATAATCACAGGCCAACACCTCCAAAATAACTAATCCAAAACTTTAATACAACTCCTGTACCTAAAGCAATACCAACAGCAATTAGGAAAGCTTCTATACCGCGAGTTATACCAGAAAGTAAATCGCCAGATATAGTATCTCTTATTGCATTGGTTATGGCGAGTCCGGGCACAAGGAGCATAATTGATCCTATTATTATTTTATCTGAGTGCGAGCTTATGCCTAAATGTGTTAATGCTAAAGCTGTTAAGGCAGTGAAAGAACCGCAAAGTATATTAATAAAAAAATCATTTGCATCAAGATTACTTAAAACTAATGAAATAATTCTAATGCCGCAGCCTATAAAAAGTGCAACTAGAAAATCTCTTAAGTTTCCATTAAAAACTAATGTGAAAAATCCTGCTGCAACACCAGAAAGTAGTATATTTAATCTGTTGCTGTAAGCTTTAGAGGATTCAATTTCAGATAATCTATCTTCGATCATTTCTAAAGTCAGTCCTTTGTTTTGTATGTGTCTAGAAATATCATTAACTTGAGATATTTTTTCTAAGTTAACAGTTCTTTTTTTTATTCTCTTAATTATAGATATGGGTTCACCATATTTAGTTGGAATAGATATCATTAGTACAGTTGGAGTTACGAAGGTGTCCGCATTGTGGATATCCCAAGCATTACAAATCCTTAGCATTGTTTCTTCAACCCTATATATTTCAGCTCCACTTTCTAGCATTATTTTGCCAGCGTGTGTAGCTACATTTACTATTCTATTAAAATCCATATACCACATTCCCCTTATATCAAAGTTACATAGGTATTATAACATAAAGTGAAAGTTACAGTATATGAGTTTTTGAAGGCTTTCTGCTTCAAATTTCTATGAACCAAAGGCAGCCAGTGATATTGATACTAGTTCCACTAGTACAAAAGCAATTCAGATTATAGTTACAAAAACAAAAAATAAACTGGCTTTATTTTTCTTGTTATTGCTAGCCATTAGCAAGATTCCTCCTTTGCTTCTAGAATATAGAGCTAAATTGTTGAAACTTTGTTTATAATAATATTTAGGTGTATAAATTCTATATGAGTATTGTTCCCATTTTCAACGAAATATAAATAATATTTGAAAAGCATACCGCATATAATTTTATAAACTTTAAATTTTAGGATAAGAAAGTGGGGCGTATTAAATGATACAAAGTGGGACTTGGATTGAGGTTGAGAAAATAAATCATCATAGTGGAAGTGAACTTACTAAAATATATATTAGGGGATGCTGCTTAAGAAATTGTGAATTAGGAGAAGAAACAGAGGTTAAAACCATAAGTGGACATGTTGTCAAAGGAATAGTATCTAGAGATAAATCCTTATATCACAATGTTCATAACTTAGGTAAGAATGCTAAAGAAATACTTATGATTAGAAAATTTAATAGTTAAATTGGAAATATAGGCAATATTAATATCAGAGTTTAATTGTAACTGATATTAATATTGCCTTTAATATTAAAAAATAGATATATATTTATAAATTTGGTGTTGGTTAAGTAATAAATTTATGATATAATAAACACGAATTATGTTTTGAGTTAAATGAAAAATGTTCGTAAAATTTCTTAGAGTAAGGAGAAATGGAAATGAAGAGTAACGTTAGAAGATTGTATGTAGAGAAAAAGGCTGGCTTCGATGTTGAGGCTAAAAGTTTATTTAGAGATTTAAAGGAAAGTTTGAACATTAAAGGATTAACAGGTATAAGAGCTATTAATCGTTATGATATATCAGGAATTTCAGATGAAGAGTATGAAAAATCCAAAAGTACTATATTTTCAGAGAGAACTGTTGATAGTGTTTATGAAGAAGAATTAATTATCAATGAGCAGGATAAAATTTTTGCTGTAGAATACCTTCCAGGCCAATATGATCAGAGGGCAGATTCCGCATCTCAATGTATTCAAATACTCACCCAAAGTGAAAAACCGAACGTTCTATCTGCTAAGGTATATGTAATACAAGGCAACATATCAGAAGAAGAGTTTAACAAAATAAAAAGTTATTGTATAAACACTGTAGATTCAAGAGAAGCTCTATTGGAAAAGCCAAAGAGTTTAGAGATGCAGCTAAATATACCAGATAAAGTTGAAGTCATAGATGGATTTATAGAAATGGATGATACTAACCTTAATGCTTTTTTAAATAGAGAAGGCTTTGCTATGAGCTTTAACGATTTAAAGTTTTGTCAAAAATATTTTAAAGATACAGAAAAAAGAAATCCAACAGTTACAGAAATTAAAGTGATAGACACATATTGGTCAGATCACTGCAGACATACTACCTTTATGACAGAAATAGATAATGTAGAGATAGAAGAAGGAAGATTAGCAGTTCCGATTAAAAAAGCCTATGAAGAATATGTTAATACTAGAAATAGCCTTTATGAAGGTAAAGATAAGCCTATGTGCCTTATGGATATAGCGGTTATAGGTATGAAAGAACTTAGAGATAAAGGTATGCTTGAAGATTTAGATCAATCAGAAGAAATAAATGCCTGCAGCATAGTTGTGGATGCAGAGATAGATGGTCAAATTGAAAAGTGGCTTGTAATGTTTAAAAATGAGACTCATAATCACCCAACAGAAATTGAGCCTTTTGGTGGGGCTGCAACTTGTCTTGGTGGTGCTATACGTGATCCGCTTTCAGGAAGGTCTTATGTATACCAAGCTATGAGAGTTACAGGAAGTGGGGATCCAAGAACTAAAATAGAGGATACCCTTCAAGGAAAGCTTCCTCAAAAGAAGATAACAACAGGAGCAGCTCATGGATACAGTTCCTATGGAAATCAAATTGGATTGGCTACAGGACAGGTAACAGAAATATATGATGAAGGATATGTGGCTAAAAGAATGGAAATTGGAGCTGTAATTGGAGCAGCACCAATGAAAAATGTTGTTAGAATTCAGCCTGTTCCAACAGATGTAATAATATTAGTAGGTGGAAGAACAGGAAGAGACGGCTGTGGTGGTGCTACAGGTTCTTCTAAACAACATACAGAAAGTTCAATTTTAAACTGTGGTTCCGAAGTACAAAAAGGAAATGCTGTTCAAGAGAGAAAAATTCAAAGATTGTTTAGAAAAGAAGAAGTAAGTACTATGATCAAAAGATGTAATGACTTTGGTGCTGGTGGAGTATCAGTAGCAATAGGTGAACTTACAGAAGGATTAGATATAAATTTAGATTTAGTTCCTAAAAAATATGAAGGTTTAGATGGAACAGAACTTGCTATATCAGAATCTCAAGAACGTATGGCAGTAGTTGTAGCAAAAGAAGATGAAGAAAAATTTATACAATATGCAAAAGACGAAAATCTTGAAGCTACAACAGTTGCTAAGGTAACTGACAGTAGAAGATTAAAAATGTATTGGAATGGAAATGCCATAGTAAACCTAAGCAGGGAGTTTTTAGACACAAATGGAGTAAGAAGTAAGACTGATGTAAAGGTAAAATCACCAGAGGAAGATAAAAACTATTTTAAATTTGATGTAAAGATAGATAGCTTAAAGGATAAATGGTTTAATACTTTAAAGGATATAAATGTATGCAGTCAGAAAGGTCTTGTAGAAAGATTTGATAGCAGTATTGGAGCAGGAACTGTATTTATGCCATTTGGAGGTAAGTATCAGTTAACTCCACCAGAAGGAATGGTAGCAAAACTTCCAGTATTAAATAAAGAAACTAAAACAGGAACTATAATGACCTATGGATATAATCCTGAAATTGCTAGATGGAGTCCATTCCATGGTGCTGTGTATGCTGTTGTGGAATCTGTATCCAAGATTGTAGCATGTGGTGGAGATGCAAGTAAGGTAAGACTAACTTTCCAAGAATATTTTGAGAGACTAAATGATGAACCTGCAAGATGGGGAAAACCATTTGCGGCACTACTTGGAGCACTTCATGTTCAAAAAGAACTTGGTATTGCTGCAATAGGTGGAAAAGACAGTATGTCAGGAAGTTTTAAAGATATGGATGTACCACCAACCTTAGTATCCTTTGCAGTTAACGCAGGGAATGTAGATAAAGTAGTTTCTCCTGAGTTTAAGACAGCAGGAAATAATGTTATAATAATTCCTTTATTAAGAGATGAATATGATCTTCCAAACTTTGAGGCTCTTAAAAAGAATTATGGAGCTGTAACTTCTATGATTAATAAAGGTGAAGTAATAGCTGCAAGTACTGTTAAAAAGGGTGGAATTTGTGAAGCTGTAAGCAAAATGAGTTTTGGTAATAAAATAGGTTTAGCTTTTGATGAAACAACTACTGAAGAAGAATTATTTACACCTCAGTATGGGTCAATAATACTAGAAGTTAGCAAAGAAATAAGCTTAGATGAAGCTTTAAAAGGAATAGAATATAAGATTCTAGGAAAAACAATAAATACTCCAGTTATATGTATAAATGAATTACAAATTAATATTGATGATATGATAGATGCATGGGAAAAACCATTAGAAAATATATTCCCTACTAATACAGAGAAGATAAATGAAAAAATAGAACTAATGCAGTTTAATTCAGAGCATGTTAAAACACCAGCAATAAAAATAGCAAGACCTAAGGTGTTTATACCAGTATTCCCAGGAACTAACTGTGAATATGATTCAGAGAGAGTATTTAAAAAAGCTGGTGCAGATGTAGAAGTAATGGTATTAAAGAATCTAACTGGTAGCGATATAGAAAAATCTGTAGATTATATGGAAAAGGCTATAAAATCTTCTCAAATAGTTATGCTTCCAGGTGGATTTAGTGCAGGAGATGAACCAGATGGATCAGGTAAATTTATTGCTACTGTATTTAGAAATCCAAAAATAAAAGAAGCTGTAATGGATTTGTTAAAGAACAGAGATGGACTTATGCTTGGTATATGCAACGGATTCCAGGCCCTTATCAAACTTGGTTTAGTGCCATTTGGTGAAATAAGAGATATAGATGAAAATTGCCCAACACTTACTTACAATAAAATAGGTCGTCACATTTCAAATGTTGTAAATACAAAGATTGTATCTAATCTTTCACCTTGGTTCAGCAATGTTAAGGTTGGAGACATGCATGCAATACCTGTATCCCATGGAGAAGGAAGATTTGTGGCAAGTGACAGCATGGTAAAGAAATTAATGGAAAAAGGACAGATAGCTACACAATATGTAGATTTTGATGGTAACCCAACTTATGATATTAGATTTAACCCTAATGGATCTTTCTGTGCAATTGAAGGTATAACAAGTCCTGATGGAAGGGTACTTGGAAAGATGGGACACTCAGAAAGACTTGGGGAAGATGTATTGAAGAATATTCCAGGAAATAAAGATCAAAAATTATTTGAAGCTGGTGTTAAGTATTTTAGATAGAAAAAGGCCTGAGAAGTTCAAAAATTTTTGAACTTCTCCTTACTTGGTATAATAATAATATAAATGGTAATAATATAAATGTACTTTTTTACTTATATTTAATATAATTTTTTTGAACTAGTAGTTATAACTAGTTCTTTTTCTTTATATAAAATTACATTATTTGAAAATACTCGAATAATAAAGTATAATATATTATTGGTTAATGTTGTAATATTAGGACAATCACATACTAAATAGAATTAAACTGAAGGGGATTATTTATATGAATTTAATTGAAAAAATAAGTAGTTATGAAATTTGTAAATGTGAACAAATAGCGCACGTTTATAAAGATAGTTCTATTACATATGGTGAGCTGATTGAAAAATCTGATGCTATTGCTTCCTATATTATTGATCAATTTGGTGATGATAAGACTCCAATAGTTGTTTATGGACATAAGGAACATGAAATGCTTATATGCTTTTTAGCTTGTGTGAAAGCTGGACATGCATATATACCTATTGACACTTCCTTTCCTTATGAGAGAGTCAGGGATATAGTAGATAGTTCTCAAACTAATATGATATTTAATGTAGGAGAATTTGATTATAAGTTTTCTGATGTAAACGTAAAGAATTATAATCAAATTAAAGAAATACTTTTGCAATATCAGCTTCATAAACCTGATAAAAAGTATTTTGTAGGAAAGGAAGATACTTTTTATATAATATATACATCAGGAAGTACTGGAAAACCTAAAGGGGTACAGATTACTCTTTCTTGTTTAGAAAGCTTTATTAATTGGGCTGCCAAAGTTTGTTCATTAAGAGATGATTTTAACTATGTATTTATGAATCAAGCTCCTTTTTCCTTTGATTTGTCTGTAATGGATTTGTACCTTTCCTTATGGAGTGGTTCTACTTTATTTAGTATAGATAAGTCGATGACATCAAATCTAAAACTATTGTTTGAAAGTTTTAGTAGTTCGAATATAAATATATGGGTATCTACACCTTCCTTTGCAGAAATGTGCTTAGGTGATAGTAGCTTTAATGAGGAGCTGCTTCCTAAGCTTGAAACTTTCTTATTTTGTGGAGAAACTCTTACCAATAGTTGCGCTGAAAGACTTCTTGAGAAGTTTAGCAAATCAAAGGTTATAAATATGTATGGACCAACAGAAGCTACAGTTGCAGTCACTTCCATTGAAGTAACTGAAGAAGTTGCAAAAGAAATCTGTCCTTTGCCAGTTGGAAAGGTTAAAGAAGATTGTAGAATTATAATTGTGGATGAAGATGGAAATGAGGTTTCAGAAGGAGAAAGAGGAGAAATAATTATAATAGGAGACAGCGTAAGTATAGGATATTATAATAATAATGAAAGAACAGAAAAATCTTTTTCAAAAAAATTTATCAATGGAACAGAGAAGAGATGTTACAAAACTGGAGATGAAGGTTACTTAAAGCATGGACTACTTTATTATTCGGGAAGAATAGATTTTCAGATTAAATTAAATGGATATAGAATTGAACTTGAGGACATAGAAAATAATTTGAGAAATATAGAATTTATTAATAACTGCGTTGTAATTCCTGCGATTAAAGAAGATAAAATTCAATATTTGAATGCAGTAGTTGTTTTAAATAGAAGTCCATGGGAGAAAGAATTCAAAATAGCTATGTTAATTAAAAATGAATTAAAAAAGTTTATACCAGATTATATGATTCCTAGAAAAATTACTATAGTGGAATCACTTCCGATGACTATAAACGGAAAAGTTAACAGAAAGGCATTAATGGAGGAGACGAAATGATTCCGTATAGTGGATTATTATTCTTTTATATATTATTATTACTTTTAATTCCAGCTATAATTTTAGGTGTTAATGGGAAACCGTTAAAAAGATATGGAATTATAGCTAACATCATAGCATTAATAATTATATTTGGTAATTCAAAAAAACAAATTGTATTGTTAATGCTGTTCTATATAGGTGAATTAATTTTAATAAAAACATATTTAACTGTGAGAAAAACATATGGACAGCGATGGATTTTATGGATAGTAGTATTTTGTTCACTTATACCGTTAATATTGGATAAATGGGGAAATATTATAATAGTAAATAGGCAGCTTGGTTTCTTAGGAATTTCTTATTTAACCTTTAAAGTAGTTCAAATACTTTTGGAGATATACGATGGGTTGATAACAGAAATAGGAATACTTGATTTTACATATTTTCTTTTATTTTTTCCAACTATAAGTTCGGGGCCTATTGATCGCTCTAGAAGGTTTGAGCAAGATATAGATAAGATTTTAAGTAAAGAAGAATACATAACTTACCTAAGAGAAGGAATATGGAAGTTTTCTACAGGAATTGCCTATAAGTTCATAATAGGTGTTTTAATTTCAAACTATTGGATGAATAAAATACCTACATCACATACTCTGCTGAATACATTGAATTATATGTATTCCTATAGCTTTTATCTATTCTTTGATTTTGCAGGCTATAGCTTAATGGCAATTGGAACAAGTTATATTTTAGGAATTGCTACTCCGGAAAATTTTAATATGCCTTTTATTAGTAAAGATATTAAAGATTTTTGGAACAGATGGCATATGTCTTTATCCTTTTGGTTTAGGGACTTTTTATATACTAGATTTGTCATGGCTGCATTAAAGAAAAAAAGGTTTAAAAATAGGTTTACTGCTTCTTATATAGGCTATTTTATTACTATGGGAACTATGGGCATATGGCATGGGACTCAAATTTTTTATTTGATATATGGAATATATCATGCATTATTAATTATTAGTACAGATTATATTGAAAGAAAAAGCAAATGGTATAAAAAAGCCAAAAAAAGCGAGGCTTGGAGTATACTCTTTATTTTTGTTACTTTTAATCTTGTATGTTTTGGTTTTTTAATTTTTTCTGGTTACTTATTTAAAAAATAAATTATAAATTTGGAGGAAAAAACTATGGAAGAAAAGATATTAGATATACTGGAGTCAATATGTGGCGTTGATGAAGTGAGAGAGGATAGAGACTTAGATTTATTTGAATCAGGTTTGTTAGACTCACTTGCTACTATAGAACTTTTAATTGAATTAGAAGAAAAGCTTGGAGTGAAAATTGAGCCAACAGAGGTACAAAGAGAGGATATATCTACACCTAATAAAATCATTGAATATGTTTCCTTGAGGTAACATAATGAAAAAGATAGCTATTATACTAACTGTATTTGCAGCCTTTGCCATTTTGACATTGTCATCCTTATATTTAATAGATAACTATTACACAACAAAAATAAATAGCATCTATTATGATAAGTTTGGAAATGAACTCTTATCTGAAAAGGAGAAGGGACTTATTCTTCAAAAGAAATCTTTAGAAAGAAAAGACAATCTTCAGCTAATTGGATCTTCTGAACTGGCAGATAGAACAATTCCTACGCATCCTATTAATATTTTTGCAGACAAAGCTGATGGGTTTCAGGTTAACGGAATTGGACGAGGTTACTGTCAAAGTATTATTCATGCTGCTAGAATAGGAGCATTAAGTAAAGAATTTAAGGATAAAAAACTTGTAATAATTATATCTCCTCAGTGGTTTAACGCTAAAGGCTTAGGTACTAATGAGTTTCTTATGAATTTTTCTGAGCTTCAATTTTATACTTTTATGTTTAATAAAGATATTAATAAATCTATAAAATTATCATATGCTAAAAGAGTTAAGTCACTCCTTGGAGGGGACAAAAATAATTTAATGGTTAGTTTATATGCAAATTTATACACTTATGATAATATACCGTCAAAGTTTACTCTTGGAATGCTAACTCCATACTATAAGTTTAAGTCTTATATAGTTGGTATTAGAGACAAGAGAATTGCATACGATAGATTGGTAAAATATAAAAAAGCTGGAGAGAAACAATATATTGAACCTAAAACTTCGGTGTATGACTGGAGTTCTGAGATGGAAAAAGCTAACTCATTGGCGAAGACTAAGACTACAAATAATGATTTTTATATTTCAAATGATTACTATAATGAATATATAAAAGACAACTTGGATAAATATATAGGATCATATAAAAATGAATCTTATACTAATTCACCAGAATATGAAGATTTTAAGTTGTTACTTGAGATATGTAAGAGTCAAAATATAAAACCTCTTTTTGTAAGTGTGCCTGTTAATGGAAGATGGTATGATTATTGTCAATTCCCAAAAGAAAATAGAGAGACTTGCTATAAAAAAATAAAAAATTTAGTTCAAGGTTATGGCTTTGAAATTCTTGATTTATCAGGCCATGAGTATGAAAAGTATTTTTTAAAAGATATTATGCATCTAGGATGGAAAGGATGGATATATATTGATGAAGCAATTGATAAATATTATCATGAGAATAAATAATAAAATAAAAAATAATAATATTTTATTATTTCTGTATTGTGGAGTTATAGCTTTAGGATTAGTTTTGGTTTTTCTTTTTTCTGACAATACTGCAGTTAACTACATATATAGTGAGTTTTAACTATAATATTGAATAATTAAGGAGTGTTTTCGCTGAAAACACTCCTTAATTAATTTGAACTATTTTCTAAAATTAACTTTGTTCTAAAACATAAGGAAGTTTAATATAAATACTACAAAGATATATTAAATAAAGGTATATCAAAAAACTTATATAGTGAGTTATCTTTTATCACTTTATATGGAGGTTAAGATATGAATTTTAAACAGTTAATAGAGCAGGATAGAGAGAAAAGAAAAAAAGATGAATTTGAAGGCACTTTATTAGATTATTTGGAGATTTTAAAAAGTAATCCAGACCTTGCTAAGCTTGCACATAGAAGGATGCATAATTTAATAACAAATCCAGGTGTGGAAGTTTTAAAACCAGAAGAAAACTTGAGGATAAGAAAAATATATGGAAACGAAACAATAAAGGTTTATAATTTTTTTAAAAATGATTTCTTTGGAATCGAAAAAACATTGATGAAAATAGCCAGCTATTTTTATTCAGCAGCTATGAATGGTGAAGAATCAAGGCAGGTGCTTTATCTAGTAGGACCTGTAGGTTCAGGAAAATCTTCAATAGTAGAGGTCCTAAAAAGATCTTTGGAGGAAAGTGAACCTATATATGCTTTAAAAGGATGTCCTATGAGAGAAGATCCTCTCCATTTAATTCCAAAGCATTTAAGAAAACACTTTGAAGAAACTTTAGGGGTAAAGATAGAAGGAGATTTATGTCCAATATGTAGAAACAGATTGAAAGAGGAATTTAAAGGGCAATATGAAAATTTCCCAGTAGTAAAAACAGGATTTTCTATAAGGTCAAGAAAAGGAATAGGAGTAGTACCTCCGGTTGATCCAAATAACCAAGATACTTCAGTTTTAGTTGGATCAGTAGATATCTCAAAAATGGATTTATATCCAGAAGATGATCCTCGTATATTCTCATTAAATGGAGCTTTTGATGTAGGAAACAGAGGATTAGTTGAATTTATAGAAGTATTTAAAAATGATGTTGAGTATCTTCATACTATCATTACTGCAACTCAAGAAAAGTCAATTCCATCGCCTGGAAAAGGATCGATGATTTACTTTGATGGTGTTATAATAGCTCACTCTAATGAAGCTGAGTGGGTTAAGTTTAAATCAGATCATACAAATGAAGCTATACTAGATAGAATAGTTAAAGTTGAAGTCCCATATTGTATGGAGCTAAATGAAGAAACAAAGATATATGAAAAGATATTAAAGAAGAGTCATTTTAAAGCCCATATAGCACCGCATACTATAGAAGTAGCAGCCATGTTCGCTATATTAAGTAGGTTATCGCCATCAAATAAAGTAGACCTTTTAACTAAATTAAAGATCTATAATGGTGAAGAAATAGTTGAAAAGGGCACTACTAAGAAGATAGATATCATGGAGCTTAGAGAAGAAGCTGGAATAAGAGAAGGCATGGAGGGTATTTCTACAAGATTTATAATTAAGGCTATAGATAATGCTCTTTCAGATTCAGAATATGAATGCATTAATCCATTAAGCGTAATGGAGAGTATCATCAAATCAATAAAAGATTTAGATGTAGCTGATGATTTAAGGAAAAAATATCTTGGATTTATTCAGGATAATATAAGAAAAGAATATAATAAGGTTCTTGAAAAAGAGATAACTAAGGCATTTATACAAAGCTTTAAAGAACAAGCAGAAAGTCTATTTAACAATTATCTAGATCATGCAGAAGCCTATGTAAATAAGACTAAGATAAAGGATGGATCAACAGGAGAACAATTAGATCCAGATGAAGGATTCATGCGTTCTATAGAAGAACAAATTGGAATATCAGAAGGTTCTGCTAAAGGCTTCAGATCAGATGTTACATCTTATATGTTCTACTTAATTAGAAAGGGTGGAAATGTAGATTATACATCCTATGAACCTTTGAAGGAAGCTATTGAAAAGAAGATAACATCGTCAGTAAGAGAGATGTCACGTATAATTACAAAATCAAAAGTAAGAGATAAGGAACAGCATAAGAAATATAATTCTATGGTAGAAGAAATGAAGAAAAATGGATACTGTGATCACTGTTGCGATGTAATACTGAAGTATGCTGCTAATAATCTATGGAAGGATTGATAGTATGGCAGTATTCAGAGAATTCAACCCTATAGGGCATGATAGGGCTAGTGAAGATAAAAGAAGACATAGGGAACTTGTAGAAGATTCTATAAAGAAAAATCTTGTGGATATCCTGTCAGAAGAAAGTATAATAGGGCAGACAAAAAATAAAAAGATAAAAATTCCTATTAAGGGACTTAAGGAATATCAATTTATATATGGAAAGAATGCACCAGGTGTAGGAAGTGGAGATGGCTCAGAAAAAAGAGGAGACGTTATAGGCACTGAGAAAGATGGCAAAGGAAGCGGAAGCAAGGGAGCAGGAAATGAAGAAGGGGAAGATATATATGAGACAGAAATAACTATAGAAGAGATTATGGAATATATATTTCAAGATTTAAATCTTCCTAATTTAAATAAAAAGAAATTTTCAGAGATATTGTCGGAGGGATCAAAGAAAAAGTGTGGTTATCAAAAGGGAGGGATTCCTCCAAGACTTGCCAAAAAGAAAACTGTTGTTGAAAAATTAAAGAGAAAACAAGGGATGAAAAGAGCTCTTAAAGAGGGCTCTGAAAAGAGAGGAATGAATGAAGAGATAGTGAATCAGTATTCTTTAGAAGGAGAAGAACTTATAGGAAGATTTCCTTTTAAAGAGGATGATTTAAGGTACTACAGGGTAAAGCCCACAAAGAAAAGAGAATATAGCGCAGTAATAATGTGTATAATGGATACTTCAGCATCTATGGATCAAAATAAAAAATATTTAGCTAGGTCCTTTTTCTTTATGTTATATCAATTTGTAAAAGCTAAGTATTCAAACGTGGAGGTTGTGTTTATAGCACACTCCACTACTGCTAAAGTTGTTACAGAAAACGAGTTTTTTCACAAGGTTGAATCTGGTGGAACTTATATATCTAGCGGATATAATAAGGCACTAGAACTTATAAATGAAAAGTTTAACCCAAGTATATGGAATATATATGCTTTTCATGTAAGCGATGGAGACAACTGGAGTGAAGATAATGATAGAGCAGTTAAAGCAGCTAATGCTTTATGTGATGTCAGCAATTTATTTGGATATGCAGAAATTATGGCATATGGATATACAAGCGCTATAAAGAAAAGATATTCAAATGAAGTTAATCGAGCTAATTTTGTATCTGTAGCAATGAAAAAGAAAGAAGATATGTGGGATGCACTTAGAGAAATGCTTTCGGTGGAAATAAAAAATGATCAATAGCTGCTTTAAGGGGGTGAGAAATTGGAATATACTGTAACTGATTTGGAAAAGTGGAATGATTTAATAGAAGAAAAAGTACAGGAGGTTGGACTTGAATATTATCCTCAGGAATTCGAAATCATAAATTATAATGATATGTTAGCATATGAAGTTTATGTGGGTATGCCATCCATGTATCCACATTGGAGTTTTGGTAAGGCATATGAAAAACTGAGGACTCTTTATAAATATAATTTGACAGGTCTTCCTTATGAAATGGTTATTAATTCTAACCCTTGTATTGCATATTTGATGAAAGACAATACAATGTTGCTTCAAATATTAACAATAGCACATGTCTATGGTCATAATGACTTCTTTAAAAACAATAGAATGTTTAGAGAAGCTACAAATGCAAGTTATACATTAGAGAAGTTTAAGAATCATGCAGACATCATAAGGTCTTATATAAATGACCCGAGTATAGGCTATATTGAAGTTGAAAAAGTGCTAAATGCAGCGCACGCATTAAAATATCAGACGGATAGAGCTATTGGAGTCAAAAATTTAAGTGATGAAGAAATTAAAAGAAGAAAAATGGAGGATTATAAAAACTCAAATATAAATCATAGTCCGATTGTACCTAGAATAAAGCCAGAACCTCCGAATGTAGAAAAAGTGCCACAGGAACCTGTTGAGGATATATTAGGGTTTATAGCTATGCATGGTGATCTATCTGAATGGCAAAAAAATATTATTGAAATAGTTAGGGATCAAACTAAATATTTTGTTCCTCAAATAGAAACTAAGATTATGAATGAAGGATGGGCAAGTTACTGGCACTATAATATTCTAAAAAAGCTAGATTTACCTCAAAAGCTTTATCTTGAATTTATAAAAAGACACAATGATGTTATTGTTCCTCTACAGGGAAGTATAAATCCTTATTTCTTAGGCTTTGAAATATATAAAGATCTAGTGGAAAAGTACGGATTGGAAAAGATATTTGAAGTAAGACTTATGGAAAGAGATGAATCTTTCTTAAGAAGATATTTAACTAAAGAACTCTGTATTAAGCTTAATTTATTCCAGTATATAAAGAAAGATAAAAGCTATGTAATAGAAGAAATATCTGATGATGAAGGATGGAAAGAAATAAGAAATACTTTAAGTGAAAGTTGTGGAATAGGTAGTATACCTAATATTAGAGTAGAAGATATGTCAATGTTAGATAAAAGCTTAACATTAGAGCATGTTTTTGATGGAAGAGAGCTCCAACTTCAATATGCAGTAGAAACGCTTAAATATGTAGTTGATCTGTGGAAACATAAGGTTGTGCTAAAAACTAACCTTAATGGTAAAGAGGGAAAAGTTATATGTGATGAAAATAAAAAAATAACTTATGAATAGAATTTAAAAAATAAAGGAAAGGCTATTACATTATAGAGACCCAGGGTCGACATTTAACTTATAAAAAATATTAATTGGTAAAAGTTAATACAAGTTAAATTTTTTAGAGGACAGAGGACAATTGACAGAGGACAGTGAAGGAAGGTTTTTTTCCGTTATACTACGAAAAATCTTTAATTTAGTTTTACTTTCAGTAAATAAGGTTTAATTAAGCTATGCTTAATTAAACCAATGATGTTTCGCTTTAGAGAAACGAATCTACAAGAAATGAATTAGTTTTCAGACGTAAGAAAGAAAACTCACCTTCACTGTCCTCTGTCTTCTAAAAATATATTTGTATCCTCCAAACATTACCAGTAAATCTCATAGAATAAGTTAAGTGCCTGGTGTTGGTATCTGAAAGTGCACCAGCCTTTTCTTTGCTTTAAGGTACCATTGCTGGAAAATCAAGTCCCATGTTTTCGGGTAAGTCAAACATTAAATTCATATTTTGAACAGCCTGACCTGCTGCTCCTTTGATTAAATTGTCTATAACAGAACCAACTATTACTCGGCCAGTTCTTTTATCTATTCTTAGTCCTATGTGACACATATTTGATCCAGAGACGTATCTTGTTTCTGGCATATCTTCAATAACTTTTACAAAGAACTCGTCTTTATAAAAATCTTTATATATTTCATATAATTCCTCTTGGGATATATCCTTAATTAAATCTGCATAACATATCGATAAAATCCCTCTATTCATTGGAACTAAGTGAGGGGTAAAAATAAGTTTTAAGTCATCTCCATATATATCTGAAAGCTCTTGTTCAATTTCTGGTGTATGTCTATGACACGCAACAGAATATGCTTTTATAGAATCATTACACTCTGTATATAAGTTTGCTATAGAAGCACTTCTTCCAGCTCCAGAAACACCAGATTTAGCATCTATAATTATAGATTTAGGATTAACAAGTTTATTTTTTAAAAGGGGAGCGAGTGCTAATATACTAGCAGTAGGATAACATCCAGGATTAGCAATTAGAGAAGCATTTTTAATACTTTCACGTTTAAGTTCTGGAAGACCATAGACTGAGTCTTTTAAAAGTTCACTGCATTCATGGTCTACTTTATACCACTGCTCATAAATTTCTTTGGATTTTATTCTGTAGTCTGCCCCTAAATCTATAACTTTTACGCCTTTTTCTAATGCCTTTTGTGTCACATGGAAAGATTTTCCGTGGGGAAGAGCTAAAAAAAGGACATCAATTTCGTCTAATTTGTCTTCAACATCGTGCATATTTATGCAAACATTCTGCAAAAAGCCATTATAATTTTTATATACCTTACTATATGGGTCTCCAGCATAACTATTAGAAGAAAGAAAAGCAATATTCACATTTTTATGACTATTTAAAAGCCATACTAGTTGTTGGCCTGCATAGCCTGTAGAACCTAATATACCTACATTAATCATTTTATCACCTCAAGAAAAATTTAATTATTGTTACAAATAATTATACATGTGTTTATATAATTATTCAATAAAAAATATAAAATTGTTTAAAATATATTGCATATTAATAATAATGGGGGTATAATTATTCTCATAAAAAATCAAAAGGTTGGTGGCGCTAAATGTTGGAAGAAACTATACCCTTGGAACTAGAGCAGGATATAGAAAAATTTAAGGGAAAAACCTTTGTAATAAAGTATGGTGGAAGCATAATGAATAATGAAAATGCTTCAAGAGCTTTTATTGAAGATGTGGTTTTATTGAAGAGATTGGGTATAAATATAGTTATTATTCATGGTGGCGGTCCAGAAATATCTAAATGGCTTCAGATGACGGGTATAAAAAGCGAATTTAGAAATGGGCTAAGAGTTACAGATGAGAATGTTATGGATGTAGCCGAAATGGTACTTTCAGGACATATAAATAAGGATATATCAGCTAATTTAAGTAGCCAAGGGGTAAGTGCCATAGGTTTAAGCGGAAGAGACAGCAACCTAATTAAGGCTAAAAAGAAATATTTATATGAAAATGGCAGGAAAATAGATATAGGATTTGTTGGAGATGTTGTGAGCATAAATAAATCATTTTTACTAAGTATTTTAGAAAAAGATAGAGTTCCAGTTATTTCTCCTATAGCATGCGATTCTCATGGAAATAAGTATAACATTAATGCGGATTATGCAGCGTCTTTTATAAGTGCTGAACTGAAGGCAGAGAAGCTTATAATCCTTACAGATGTAGAAGGTGTTTATAAAGATATTAATGATAAATCCAGCTTAATAAAAAATATAGAAGCTGATGATGTGAAGCATTATATACATGAAGGAATAATAAAGGGTGGAATGATACCAAAAATGGAATGTTGTATTGAAGCAGTTGAAAATGGAGCAAAGAATATACATCTTATAGATGGAAGAAAAAAGCATAGTCTGGTTTTAAATTTAGCATATAATTCTGGAACCAAGATTATTTCAAAGGGGAGAGTGAGAAAATGTCAAAAGGTAATATAATGAACACTTATGGAAGATTTGATGTAGTTTTTGAAAAAGGACTAGGATGTAAGTTATACGATGATAATGGAAATGAATATTTGGATTTTGTTTCAGGCGTAGCAGTTAATTGTTTAGGTCACAGTCATCCGGCTATAATAAATGCTATAAATGAACAAGCTAAAGATTTAATGCATATATCCAATTATTATTGGTCTAAACAGGGTATTGAATTATCAGAAAGGTTATGTTCACTTGGTGACCACAAATCTGTTTTTTTCTGTAACAGTGGTACAGAAGCTATGGAATGTGGAATTAAGATTGGAAGAAAGTATGGAAAAATAAAAGGTGGAGAGAAGAAAAATATAGTGATATATATGGAAAACTCTTTTCACGGAAGAACTATGGGTGCTTTAACAGTAACAGGACAAAAGAAATATCAAGAAGATTTTATGCCTTTAATAGGTGGAGTTAGAAGTGCTAAATTTAATGATATAGAAGATTTAAAAAATAAAATGGACAATGATGTATGTGCAATTATATTAGAGCCTGTTCAAGGTGAAGGTGGAATCAATCCAGTAATGGTTGAATACTTGGAACAGGTTAAAGAGTTATGTGAGCAATACGACGCGCTTCTTATATTTGATGAAATTCAATGTGGAGTAGGAAGATTAGGAACCTTCTTTGCTTATCAAACCTTCAATGTAATTCCAGATGTAATATGTATGGCAAAAGGCATTGCTGGAGGCTTCC
Organism: Clostridium thailandense; assembly: GCF_019207025.1. GTDB lineage: Bacteria > Bacillota > Clostridia > Clostridiales > Clostridiaceae > Clostridium_AM > Clostridium_AM thailandense. The sequence goes on from NZ_JAEEGC010000082.1 coordinate 18,391, forward strand.
CTATGGGAGCTATAATGACTAATGAAAAAGCATCAGTGCTTGTGCCAGGAGATCATGGAAGCACGTTTGGAGGCAATCCTCTTGCTTGTGCAGTAAGTCTTGCTGTCTTAGGAGAATTAGTTGATGGTGGAGTAGTTGAAAAGGTAAAAGAAAAAAGTGAATATATGATATCTAAATTGAATGAACTTAAGGATAAATATAGTCAAATAGAAGAAATAAAGGGAATAGGTTTATTATTAGGTATAAAATTAAACGTAGATATCAAAGAATTTAGCAAGAAATGTTTTGAAAACAAACTTCTTGCAGTTACAGCTGGCAAAGATGTTGTGAGACTTTTACCGCCACTTAATGTAGAAAAGGAAGATATGGATAAGTCCATAGAACTTTTAGAAAAAGTTTTAAAAAGCTATAATAATTAGTATGTTTCGATAAAATAAATCCACCTAACCAAAAAGAGCAATTGCTCCTTTTGGTTAGGTGGATTTATTTTGTCACTTGAATTATTTTACTATTAAATCAAGAGCTTGTTTTAAATCTGCTATTATATCAGAAACATTCTCAAGACCAACAGATAACCTAACTAAACCATCACTTATGCCTGCTGCAAGTCTTTCTTCTGGAGAATAAGGTGAGTGAGTCATTGAGGCAGGATGTTGGATAAGAGTTTCAGCATCACCTAAACTTACGGCAAGAGAAGCAAGCTTAACGTTATTCATAACAGTTATTCCTTCTTCAACACCACCCTTTAATTCAAAAGAAATCATAGCACCTGGATAACTCATTTGTTTTTTAGCAAGTTCATAATCCTCAAAGCTTTCAAGTCCAGGATAGTATACTTTTCCAACCGCAGGATGAGATTCTAGGAATATAGCAACTTCCATAGCATTTTTGCAGTGTCTTTCCATTCTTATAGGTAAAGTCTTCATGCCCCTTATAATAAGATAAGAATCAAATGGGCTAAGAACAGCACCAGTCATATCTTTTAACCCAAAAAATCTTACTTGATTTATAAAGTCTTGTTTGCCAATTACAAATCCGGCTATAACATCTCCATGACCATTTAAGTATTTAGTTGCGGAATGGACAACAACATCAGCACCTAACTCTAATGGTCTTTGAAGATAAGGGGTACAGAAAGTATTATCAACAAATACAAGACAATCACTATTATTTTTATGAGCTATGTTGGAAATTTCCTTAATATCATTAATTTTTAAAGTTGGATTGGCAGGAGTTTCAAGATACACTACTTTTGTGTTTGGTCTTAATGCTTCTCTTAACTCTTCTAAGTTTGATGCGTCTACAAAAGTCACATCTACTCCAAATCTTGTAAGTCCATGGTTTAAAAGAGCAAAAGTACATCCGTATAGAGTATCAGATGCAACCACATGATCTCCAGCTTTTAGTGCAGTCCAGAGAGCAGATGAAATGGCACCCATACCTGAAGCAGCAGCAACTGCAGCCTCTCCATTTTCTAATAAAGCTATTTTTTCCTCAACTTCTGTACAAGTTGGATTTCCGAGTCTTGTATATATATATCCAGCCTCCTGACCAGCAAATCTATTTCCACCTTGTTCTGCTGAGTCGAATATGAAAGTTGATGTTTGATATATAGGAGTAGCTAAGGAACCAAATTGTTTATCTCCAATATGGCCACCGTGTATTGCTTTTGTATCAAAACCCATTTCTTTTATATTTTCCATTAAATTTATCCTCCTCATTTTCAAATATAAATATTATGAAATAATGATGAAGCAATAAGTGTGCCAAGCCTTGAAGCGGATAAAATTGCTTCGATGTAAAGAAAAATTGCCATAAATTTAAAGAAAATGGAACTTTTTATTTACAAGTGTAAAAAAATATTTACATTCAATAAATATTTATTATTTCATCATACTGTATAAGCAAATAAATCTTGAAGCATACTCTTGTTCGTGTTTTATTATTTCAAATATTTTAAATAAGCTATTGCATTTTTTGTGGCAAGCTGTTACAATAGCACTATGACAAATTAGCACTTTAGCATGATGAATTGGTAACGTGTGAAAAGAGGATGTGAATTAGATGTTTAAATGGAAAAGATATATACCAGAAGGTGGAAAAGATACATTATTTGAAGAATGTGCTCAAAAAATAGAAATTGAAGATATACTGAGAAAAACATATATAGATTGTGGATATCAGGAGGTAATATCTCCAACCTTGGAGTTTTATGATGTATTTATTGGTGAGAATGCTACGCTGCCTCAGGAAAAGATGTATAAGCTTTTTGATAATCAGGGAAGAATATTGGTATTGAGGCCAGACATGACAACACCTATAGCAAGAATTGCAGCTACTAAATTTCAAGATGCATCATATCCACTAAAATTATGTTATACGTCAAATATATACAGAGTCAATGAAAGATTGAATGGAAAGAATAGTGAAATTACTCAATCTGGTATTGAAATAATAGGTGTTAAAAGCCTTAAAGCAGATGTAGAAGCTATAATAATGGGAATTAATGCATTAATTAAATGTGGGCTTAAAGATTTTAAAATAGAATTAGGTCAAGCTGAGTTTTTTAAAGCAGTTATTGAAGACGTAAATATAGGAGAGGAAGATAGAGAGAAGCTAATAAAATATATAGAAAATAAGAATTTAGCAGCCCTATCTGAGTTTGTAGAAGATAAAAGCAATGAAATAGGTGAAAATGCATTACAAATGCTAAAAGAATTGCCAAGATTATTTGGAGATATTGGAGTATTAGACAGGGCAGAAGAATTAACTAATAATGCTAAGGTACTTGATGCAATAAAAAGCATAAGAAAGGTTTATAAAATAATAGAAAGTGCAGGCTTTGGAGAATACCTTTCAGTAGATTTGGGAATGGTACAGCATTTGGATTACTATACAGGAATAATTTTTAGGGGATATGCTCATGGAGTAGGAGGAAATATATTAAGTGGAGGAAGATATGATAATCTTATCGGTCAATTTGGTTTAGAAAAACCAGCTACTGGATTTGCATTAGATGTAGATAGCATAATCCTAGCTCTTGATAATAAAGAAAAAAGTTCTAAAGAGAAAGTATTAATTTACTATAGTGAAGAATCTCTTATAGAAGCTTATAAAAAAGCTGAGGAATTTAGAAAAAAGAATATAATTGCAGAGATGAGTTTATTAGATTCAGAAGATGAAGCTGTAAATTATGCAAAAAATAAAGGAATAATTAAAGTTATAAAAGTGTGAAATAATTTAATATTATGGTGAGGGATTACATTATGAATAATAAAAAAACTATAAAAATAGCTTTAACTAAAGGAAGAATTGAAGAAGGTGCTATAGATATATTTGAGGCAGCAGGTATAGATTGTACAGAGCTTAAAAATAAAGGTAGAAAACTTATATTCCATAATAAAAATTATAATATAGATTTTGTACTTGTAAAGGCTGCAGATGTACTTACCTATGTAGAGCATGGAGTAGTTGATGTGGGCATCGTTGGAAAGGATACTTTGATGGAAGAGAATAAGAACTTCTATGAAGTTTTAGACTTGAAATTCGGGTGCTGCAGATTTGCAGTTGCTGGACCTAAGAATTCAAAGTTTTATGAAGGATATAATAAGAAAAAGATTGCAACTAAATATCCCAATGTGGCAAGAGAGTATTTTAGAAAAATTGGACAGGATGTCGAAATTGTGAAAATAGAGGGTTCAGTAGAACTTGCGCCTATACTTGGATTATCAGATGCCATAGTGGATATAGTTGAAACAGGAAGTACCTTAAAGGAGAACGGATTAGTTGTTTATGATGATATATGCAATATAAGCGCAAGAATGGTTGTAAATGTAGCAAGTATGAAAATGAAGAAAGATGAGATAGAAGAGATAATCGAAAAAGTTAATGAGGAAGTTAACTCAAGAGAATTTTCGATGATAAATTAAAGTTTTGCTGGAGGTTAAGGTTATGGATATTATAAATGTCATATATGGGAGCACCGAAGAAGGAAAAAAGTATTTAGATAATCTTAGAGATAGAGAAGAAAGTGTACAAAAGGATGTCATAAACACAGTTAAAGAGATATTAGAGGATATAAAAGAAAATAGAAATGAAGCATTGATAAAATATATAAATAAATTTGATAGTGAAAATGTAAATAAAAACAATATTTTAGTAAGCAAGGAAGAAATCGAGCAGGCTTATGAGATAGTTGATAAGGAATTTTTAGATGCTATTAAATTGGCTGCCGAAAATATAGAGTTTTTCCATGAAAAACAAAAAAGAAATTCATGGATGATTACTAAAGAGAAGAGAGTTATGCTAGGTCAGAATATTAGAGCTTTAGAAAATGTAGGGATTTATGTTCCAGGAGGTACTGCAGCTTATCCATCATCTGTGCTTATGAATGCCATACCAGCTAAAGTAGCAGGGGTTGAAAATATAGTTATGGTAACTCCACCTTCAAAGGATGGAAGTATTAATCCTAATATACTTGTGGCAGCAGATATAGCTGGAGTCAAAAAGATTTATAAGGTAGGGGGAGCGCAGGCAATAGGGGCTCTTGCATTTGGAACAGAAAGCATTAATAAGGTAGATAAAATAGTTGGACCAGGAAACATTTATGTCGCTATGGCAAAAAAGAGTGTTTACGGTTACGTAGACATAGACATGATAGCAGGCCCTAGTGAAATTCTAATAATAGCGGATGAAAGTGGAAATCCGGAATATATAGCAGCAGATTTAATGTCACAGGCAGAACATGATAGATTAGCGTCCTCGGTATTAGTTACTACATCGAAAGAGTTAGCTGAGAAGGTAAAAAAGGAATTAGCAAAGCAAGTAGAAGCTTTAAGCAGAAAGGATATTATTTTAGATTCTCTTAAGAATTATGGGGTAATTATAGTAGTTAATAATTTAAAGGAAGCAATTAATATGTCAAATGAAATTGCACCGGAACATTTAGAAGTTTGCATTGAAAATCCATTCTTAGCTCTGGGGGAAATTAAAAATGCAGGCTCTATATTCCTAGGTTCTTACTCGCCAGAGCCATTAGGAGATTATATAGCAGGACCAAATCATGTACTGCCTACAAGTGGAACAGCAAGATTCTTTTCACCATTGTCAGTAGACGACTTTGTGAAAAAATCAAGCTTTATTTATTATTCAAAAGAGGCATTATTTGATGTAGGAAATAAAATAATTAAACTTGCAGATACAGAAGGGCTTACAGCTCACGCAAATTCAATAGCGGTAAGAATGAAATAGATAAGTTTAAAGATAGGAGAGTTAAGTATGAGTGATTTGAGAAAAGCATCAATTACGAGAACTACAAAGGAAACAGATATCAACGTAGAAATTGATCTGGATGGAGAAGGTAATTATAATATAGAGACAGGTATAGGATTCTTTGATCATATGCTTACACTCTTTGCTAAGCATGGCATACTAGATTTGGAAGTAAAAGCAAGAGGTGATCTTTATGTAGATTGCCACCATACAATAGAAGATGTAGGAATTACTCTTGGCAAATGTATAGAGAAAGCTGATCTGGATAAGGCTGGTATAAAAAGATATGGAACGTCTTTTGTTCCTATGGATGAAGCTTTATGCATGATATCTATGGATATGAGCGGAAGACCTTATTTGGTTTTTGAAGGTGATTTTAATTCACAAAAGGTTGGAGATATGGATACAGAAATGGTAGAAGAGTTTTTCAGAGCCTTAGCTTTTAATGCAGGAATAACTCTTCATGCTAAAGTACTTTATGGAAAAAACGCTCATCATATGATAGAAGGTCTATTTAAAGCACTAGGAAGGGCTTTGAGGGAAGCAGTTACTAAAGACGAAAGAATAAAAGGAGTTATGTCTACAAAGGGAAATTTATAGTTATAAGATTTCAAAAGTGAGGGATAGAAGTGAAAGAGAAAAAAATAGCTATAGTGGATTATGGAATGGGAAATTTAAGAAGTGTCGAGAAGGCCCTCGAGTTTATAGGAGCTAAAGCTAAAATAACAGAAGACGCTGAAGAAATAATGAATAGCAGTGGCATAGTATTACCGGGGGTAGGAGCTTTTCCTGATGCTATGGAAAATATAAAGAAGTCAGGTTTTGATAAAGTAATGAAGGAAGCTGTTAAGAATGGAACTCCTCTTATGGGAATATGCCTTGGAATGCAGCTTCTATTTGAAGAAAGTGATGAGGTAAGAGAAACAGAAGGACTTGGATTTATAAAGGGAAAAATTAAAAAGTTTGAAGTTGATTTAAAAATACCTCATATGGGTTGGAATGATCTTATTATGGATAAATCTTGTGAAATACTAAAGGATGTTAAAGAAGGTAGCTATGTATATTTTGTACATTCTTTTTATGCACAGATTGAAGAAGAGGGAGTGCTTAATGCTCACAGTTTCTATGGTGTGGATACTCCAGCAGTAGTTAGTAAAGAAAATGTATTTGGACTTCAATTTCACCCTGAAAAAAGTGGAGAACCTGGAATGCAAATGTTAAGAAATTTTTGGGAGTTGGTAAAATGATAATATTTCCGGCTATAGATTTAAGGGATGGAAAATGTGTTAGATTATATCAAGGAAAATTTGAAGAATCAGAAGTAGTAGGAGAGGAACCTTTAAAGGTGGCCATGAGTTTTAAAGAATGTGGAGCAGAATACATTCATATGGTTGACTTGGATGGTGCACTCAACGGAGAATTAAAAAATTTAAAAGTTATATCAGAAGTTGTTAAAAATGTAGGAGTTCCAGTAGAACTTGGCGGCGGTATAAGAGATATGAAAACCATAGATATGCTTATTCAGGCTGGAGTATCAAGAGTAATACTTGGAACAGCCGCCTTAAAGAATCCTGAGTTTGTAATGGAAGCAGTAAAAAAATATGGAGAAAAAGTAGCAGTAGGCATAGATGCTAAGAATGAAAAGGTTGCAGTAAGCGGATGGCTTGACGTAAGTGATGTAGACTATATAGATTTTGCTAAGGAAATGGAGAAAATAGGAGTAAAAACTATCATATTTACAGATATAAGTAAGGATGGTACACTTCAAGGACCTAATTTAGAACAGCTTGGTAAAATTCAAAGCAGTGTAAGCTGTAACATAATAGCTTCAGGTGGAATTAAGGACATCAACGATTTGAAAACTATAAATAACATGGGCATTTATGGAACTATTACAGGTAAAGCAATATATAGCGGAAATATAAACCTAAAAGAAGCTATAGAATTATGTAAATAATTTAAGTGTTAGGTAGATGAAAAAGATCATAATAGAAGGTGTGTGTTAACAATGAGCAAGTATTGGAGTGAAGTTACCAGAAGCATAGAGCCTTATGTTTGTGGTGAACAGCCAAAAGATAAGAAATATGTAAAATTGAATACTAATGAAAATCCATATCCACCATCACCAAAGGTATTAGAAGCAATAAAGAATGCTGCTAATGGAGACTTAAGACTATATCCGGATCCTAATTGCGATAAATTAAGCGAAACTATAGCCGAATATTACGATTTAGATAGGAAGCAGATTTTTATAGGCAATGGTTCAGATGAAGTATTAGCTCTATCATTTCTAACATTTTTTAATCCTGGTGAGACTATAATTTTCCCAGACATTAGCTATAGTTTTTACCCAGTATATGCAGATTTATATAAGATAAATTATAAGCTTGCAAAATTGAAAGAGAATTTTTCTATATTTGTAGATGATTTTCTGACCGAAAATGGTGGAGTTGTAATTCCTAATCCAAATGCTCCAACGGGAAGATGCTTAGATGTGGCTTCAATAAAAAAGATTTTAGATTATAACAGCAATAAAGTTGTTATAATTGATGAAGCCTATATAGACTTTGGAGGAGTCTCAGTAGTAAATCTTATAAAGGAATACCCAAATTTACTAGTAATACAAACTTTATCTAAATCTCGATCTTTGGCTGGAATTCGTGTAGGTTTCGCACTAGGTCAGGAAGAACTTATAGATGGATTAAATAGAATAAAAAACTCTTTTAATTCTTATACAATAGATAGAGTAGCAGCTATAGCTGCGGTAGAAGCGATAAAGGATGAGGAATATTTTAGAGAATGTGCATCGAAAATAATAAAAACAAGAGAAGAGGTTGTCGAAAAGTTAACCTTACTTGACTTTAATGTAATACCTTCAAAAGCTAACTTCATTTTTACAGCTCACTCTACATATCCTGCAAGTGAATTGTTTACTAGATTAAGAGAAAAGGGTGTATTGGTAAGATATTTTAATAAAAATAGAATAAACAATTATTTAAGAATTACCATAGGATCAGACGAAGAAATGAATTATTTTATAGAAAAGGTTAAAGAAATTATAAATGATTAAAAAGTATTTATAATGTGGTAATGGCTTTATGAAAATGTTGAAAAGAGGTGTGAAACTTGCTTACAAAAAGAATAATACCTTGCCTTGATGTTAACATGGGAAGAGTAGTTAAAGGAGTAAATTTTGTTAACTTAAAGGATGTTGGCGATCCTGTTGAAATAGCAGATTTTTATAATCATGAGGGAGCCGATGAGATAGTATTTTTGGATATAACTGCTACCCATGAGGGAAGAAGTACAATGATTGATGTAGTTAGAAGAACTGCAGAGAAAGTTTTTATTCCTCTTACTGTTGGAGGCGGTATAAGGACTTTAGATGACTTCAAGGAAATATTAAGAGCTGGTGCAGATAAAATATCAGTAAATTCAGCTGCTATAAGAGACCCAGAGCTTGTAAAAAGGGCGGCAGAGAGGTTTGGAAGTCAATGTGTAGTAGTTGCCATAGACGGGAGAAAGAGAGGAGACGACTCGGGATGGAATGTGGTTATAAATGGTGGAAGAATAGATACAGGTCTTGATGCTCTTGAATGGGTTAAAAAAGTTGAGGACTTAGGAGCTGGAGAAATACTTTTGACAAGTATGGATGCAGATGGAACTAAAAATGGTTATGATATAGAGTTTACAAAAGCAGTAGTGGAAGCATGCAATATTCCAGTAATAGCTTCAGGAGGTTGTGGGACCTTAGAACATTTTTGTGATGTGTTTAAAGAAACTGGAGCAGATGCAGCATTAGCGGCATCACTCTTTCATTATAGAGAATTAAGTATAGCTCAAGTTAAGGGATATCTTAAAGAAAAATCTGTTGAGGTGAGATTATAAAGAGCAGCGATACAATTATATTTAAGATAAGAATTAAGAAAACATATATGATTACAAATGGGAAAAGGTAGTAGAAATGAAAGAAATAAAATTAGAAAATGTAGACACAGAATTATTACAAGAAGTAGATTTTTCTAAGGGGTTAGTTCCTGCAATTGTACAGGACTTTAAGACAGAAGAAGTGCTTATGCTTGCATATATGAACGAAGAATCTTTAAGAAAAACTGTTGAGACAGGAACAACCTGGTTTTGGAGCAGATCAAGACAGGAATTTTGGAATAAAGGAGCTACTTCAGGACATTTTCAATACGTAAAAAACATTAAATTAGACTGCGATGGAGACACATTGCTTATAAAAGTAGATCAAGTAGGAGCAGCTTGCCATACTGGAAGCAAAAGCTGTTTTTATAGAAATATTATATAAATAGGGGGTTTTGTTAATGGAATTAAAAAATATTGTAGAACAACTTTATGAGGTAATACAGGAAAGAAAAGAGAATCCTATTGAAGGGTCTTACACAAGTTATCTTTTTAGTGAAGGAATAGATAAAATACTAAAGAAGATTGGTGAAGAAAGTGCTGAAGTTATAATAGCAAGTAAAAATAACAGTAAGGACGAATTTGTATATGAAACTTGTGATTTAATTTATCACGTATTAGTGCTTATGGCGTGTCAGGGTGTTGTTATTGACGATATAGTAAAAGAGCTTGAAAAGAGAAGACAAAAGATATGTAACAAAAAACCAGAGAGAAAAACAGCAGAAGGAATTCATTAGAAACTAGAACCAAGGGCTGTTGTAATTATAGATAACCACGGCCGAAAGTAGACTTATGCTCCGGGAGATGTTTCCAAGCTTCAGCACGATAAAAACTTTTTATATATGCTTTCAGCTTTGGAAACATATACCTGAGCATAGGTCTGC
>NZ_JAEEGC010000083.1 GCF_019207025.1 Clostridium thailandense
CTACCTTTCAATTATTTAAAATAAATATTACAGATGAATTATTGAACTTTTATATCATAGTTCTCCAATTCCTTAAGAAACAAAGGAATTGATTTGTTAGAGGCATTCTTGTTCCAAGCAACTACAAGATCAATATAAGCGTCATTACCTTCAATATCAATATATTTAAGGTTTGGATTTGAACAGTTATTAAAGCAATGTGGGAGAATTGAGATCCCCATTCCAGCTTCAATTAAACACAATACAGTTTCAACATGATGAGGACGACTAACTATGTTAGGAGAAAATCCCCTGCTTGAACATAGGTTTATCAACAAATCGAATATTCCAGCAGAGTGTTGCCTATTAACGCTAATGAAAGATTCATTGGCTAACTCTGAAATATCGATAGATGTTTGGTTTGCCATAGGATGGTCATAAGGTAATACAACTTGAATAGAATCAGTGTATACTTTTTTCCAGGTTAAGTTGGGATTATCATGAACACTAAAAGATCGAGTAAATCCAAGATCAATGTCTCCATTCTCTAAAGCTTCAGTAATTTGTCCTGCGTTCATCTGCTCTAAGTCAATACCTATGCTTGGGTAAACAACTCGGAAACTCCTTAATAATTCTGGAAGCACACTTATAACTCTCACACCTAAAAGACCAATTCGTAAATTGCCTAATATACCCGTCGCAGCTTGCTGTGTTTTTTGAACAGCTTCATTAAACCTGTCCATAATAGCAATAGCTTCTTTTAATAATACCTTTCCAGCAGAAGTCAACCTAACTAAATGCTTATCCCTAATAAAAAGTTTTACGCCTAAATCCTTTTCTAAAGCAGCAATCTGATAACTTACTGCTGATTGTGCAACATAAAGATGTTTTGCAGTTTCAGTAAAATTTAGATGTTCAGCTACAGCAATAAAGTACTGTAATTGTCGAATATCCATAGTTCCTCCTGTTAATGCAGCTTAGTGCTTATTCTATAGCACTATTGTAACAGATTAAGAGTCTATTATAAATGTAGAAAACATTTGTAATATAATTTTTTGATTACAATAAATGAAATTATATATTTTATTTATTACCGAATAGCTTGTATAATAAGGTTAATCTCAATTGAAGATGAGCATATATGCTAATGCAAATTGTAGTACAGCTTGTGATCAAATTCAAAGTTAAAAAGATAACAATTAAGTTTATTTAATAACGCTAATCTGAGTAATGGTAGTTATCGACTGTTGACTTCAGTTTATGAGCGGTTAAATGATATCGATTCCACGTTTCCAATTTTACTATTAAATAGAGTTTTATAAAGAGGAGAAATTTTTTATGAAGAGAATAGATTTTGAAAATCATTTTTATGATATTAGCGTTATTGAAGCGCTGGCTGAGAGGACAGAATATCCTTACTATAGAAAAGACACAAATATAATCAACTGGGCAGAAGGGTTGGATATGCCACAGGGCGTCCTGCTTCCAATGCTGCTTGAGGTTGGAGAGAAACGACTTAAACTTATGGATGAACTTAAAATAGATACTGCTGTTATTAGTTGTTCGCCAGGAGCTGAGCAGTTGGATGTAAACGTAAGCATTGATGTATGCAAAAAAACAAATGATGTACTTTATCGTGTAACTCAAGCTTATCCGAGACGTTTTATAGGAAGCGCAATACTTCCTGTCAAAAATATAGATGCAGCCTGCGAAGAGCTTGAGCGTTGTGTAAAAGAACTTGGCTTTGTGGCATGGCATGCCCATTCAAATTTTGGACATGCTTCTCCAGATGAACTTAAGTATCGTCCGATATTTAAGAAGGCTGCAGAACTTGGAGTATATGTTTATTTGCATCCACAGCTTCCCAATATGGACAGAGTTTGTGATCTTGGATTCACTTTTGCAGGTCCTGGACTTGGATTCACGATGGACACTGTTATTACTATACTTCGTATGATTGCTACTGGGTTATTTGATGAGATACCTAATCTTAATGTTCTTCTCGGCCATCTTGGTGAGGGTATTCCATTTCTGTTGGATCGTATTGATAACAGAATGAACTTTTTACCTAATGCAAAGTTAAGTAATAAGCAGTTGCCTAGTTACTACTTTAAAAAGAACATAATGGTTACTACAAGTGGAAATATGTCTCCTGAGGCCTTCAAGTGTACTAAGGAAGTTTTAGGTATAGATCGTATTCTTTTCGGAAGTGATCATCCTTTTGAAAACGCTGCTGATATGGTGAAATTTGTAGACAATCTTTCTATTACTGATGATGAACGTGAGATGATGTATTACAAGAATGCAAAGAAGTTAAATGTATTCTAGTAACAAGGTAATTATGAGAGGGGAATTATATTTGTCAAGATATATATAAGCATATACAATCAATAAAGGGAGGATTCAATAATGTCAGTAATTAATGTTAACAAATTTATCGATGATAGTAAATTTACTAGGTTTCACCTTATTATATTTACTTTATTTCTAAGCATAATATCTTTTGATGGATTTGACATGGTGATATATGGTGCAACTATGCCAGTTTTAATGAAAAATTTTGGTATCAATGCAGCACAAGCAGGAGTTCTAGCTAGTTACGCCTTGTTTGGTGCAGCAGTAGGTGCTCTTACATTCGGCTTGCTAGCAGATAGAATTGGTCGTAAAAAGGTTATAATTATATGTGCTTTATTATTCAGTCTAGCTACATCTGCAACTGGGCTAACAAATAGTTCAAGTATGTTTGGAGTTCTTCGTTTCTTAACTGGTTTGGGACTAGGAGGGGTAATGCCTAATGTTGTTGCATTGACTACAGAATATGCGCCTCGTAAAAACAGGGCTATAGTTGTTGCTGCTATCTTTTCTGGAATGCAAATTGGAGGAATACTTGCTTCAGCAATTAGCATGTGGCTGTTACCACACTATGGATGGAGAGTAATATACTTTCTAGGAGGTATTCCTTTACTACTTATGCCTGCCTTCTTTAAGTATCTTCCAGAGTCTACTCTTCACTTAATTAAAGAAAATCGAGCAGGTGAATTGAAGGTTATATTACAAAATATACAAAAAGATATAGTTTTACCTGATGACGTAACTTTTGATATCAATAAAGGGACAGGTAAATCTCCGATTGCAGCATTATTTACTGAGAATAGAGCTCTCAGTACGGTATTAATTTGGGTTGTATTCTTTATGAATATGTATATGATTTTTGGATTAGGAACTTGGCTTCCAAAGTTGATGATGAGCGCTGGATTTGGACTTGGCTCAGGATTATTGTTCCTACTTACTCTAAACCTTGGTGCACTTCTAGGTAGTAATATTGCAGGACTAGTTGCTGATCGTATAGGTTATAAAGTTACACTAGTTGTTCTATACTTAATAGCCTTTGTAGCTATAATGCTAATGAGTATCTCAAGTAGTTTTGCTGTACAAATTGCTCTAGTTGCTTTAGCAGGTATAGGATTTTATGGTGGCCAGAATGTTTTAAATGCTTATGTAGGCCTTTTCTATCCTCCAATAATGAGATCGACTGCTATGGGATTTGCTTTTGGAACAGGTAGATTTGGAGCAATTTTTGGACCAGTGATTGCTGGTATTATAATGTCAATGAAGATGCCTTTGTTTGTTAACTTCATGGCATTGGCTGTTCCTGGACTCATAGCAGCAGTTGCTATTCTTATAGTTCAAGATAAACATAGTTTCCTTCAAAAGTCAAAAAGTAAACAGGAAACTATGTAATTAAGAAGTAAAGTCCACTATAATAACACCACCTTATTAATTGTATTAATGATAGTAAATGCAATTAAAGGTGGTGTTTGTTATATAATATAATTTTTTACTTAAATAATAATAATTACCTAAAGAAGTATTTCAATTAATTTATTATAATTTACTGTTTTACCTGTAAGTAATTCTACGCCATCTTTATGTGGGTATCTAAAGGAATTGGAGTTACCTGAATAGTTAAAGTAGTAATGTATATCTTTTCCGTTTTGGTTAATGCCTTTCTTTGTAATTAGCGAGAAGGAAATTTCTTGGTCAACTCCCCATAAATTAGCTTTATTTAAATCTTTTCTATAAAATCACTGCTGGGGAAACAACCTATATAAGTTGCAAGTCCTTTACCACAACTATTCTGAGTGACAGCAGCATATTTTCCCCTGTATGGATGATCGTAGTAAGCTAGGACTTTTGCTGTTTTTGGAGTTATAAATTCTATCCAGGTAGTTAAATTATTTTTTTCATTATTGACCTGTAAGGGGTTATCCTTCAAAGATATATTATTTTCAGCAATAAATTGACTATAATATATGCCGCAAGCTTCCCTATAATACCAGGTTGATGGGTGGATCTAACCTTTACATTTTCATCACGAAAACCGCTTCTAAAGGCATAGACAATATGACATCCCTTTTCCACTTGAATGGTGCTATGATGGAAAAGCCTATGAAAGAATTGGAGGATTTTTTGATACAACTAAATTCTTAGATGAATATTGTAAGTATGGTGGATTTACAGGAACTTTTGTTGGAATAACTTGTGCAGATCGTGTGCTACATAAACATTATGCAGATTTTGATTTCTTTAATTATGCAGCAGATGAATCAAGAAATGTAGATTAAAATTAGGTAGACTTTAGGTATAAACGAATTCTAAAATAAATACTGTGAATATGATAAATTTACACATTATAATGAATTTAACTCTCATCTTTATCTAGATAATAAAGATGAGAGTTTTTTGTTTATAAAAAATTCTAGATGAGTTTATAATAAATTTTAATAGATTATTCTATAAATAATTAGAATATTTGTTAAGTTATAAATATGAGTAGTTGGATATATTACAGTTAATATTTAGTAGTAATTTTTATAAAAGTGAAGGAAAATAGATTAATTTGTAGAATAAACTTATTTTGTAAAATAAACTTATGTGGTACAATCATATTGTTAATTTAAAAGGCATTATTGATACATAATTTTTTCATAAGTTATTACAGGAGGAGAATAAATTGCTTAAAAAATTTCTAGATATTCTTTTGGGAGAACCATTAACTAATGAACAAGGTTGTCATGAAAAGTACAACATCCCTTTTGGACTGGCAATTATGGCCAGTGATGCAATATCATCTGTAGCCTATGCTGCTCAGGAAATTCTTTTTGTTTTAATAGTTCTAGGAGCAGTAGCATATCAGTGGCTAACATGGACTTCCTTTATGATTATAGGATTATTAATAATATTAACAATTTCCTATATTCAAATTATTAGAGCTTATCCTCAAGGAGGGGGAGCTTATAAGGTAGCAAAGGAAAATATAGGTATAAAAGCTGGATTATCCGCTGGTGCAGGACTAATAATTAGCTACATACTTACTGTTGCGGTTAGTGCTAGTGCTGGTGCAGATGCTATTATTTCAGCGTTCGTTAATCTAGCAGAATATAAGGTTACCTTTGTTTTAATTATAATTGTAGTTTTAACAATTTTAAATTTAAGAGGTATAAGTGAATCTTCAAAAATTTTTGCTATACCTACTTATATTTTTATTTTTAGTATGGTTTCTATGATTATTTATGGTTTATTTAAATACTTTGTATTGAATATTCATCCAGAGCCTATGTTTTCTATTCCAACGAAGGCTGCAGAAAATATATCAATATTTCTTGTTTTAAGGGCTTTTTCTTCGGGATGTTCTGCGTTAACTGGTGTAGAAGCAGTAAGCAATTCCGTACCAAATTTTAAGGAACCAAGTCAAAAAAATGCAAAGATTGTTATGATATTGTTGGCAGCTTTAATCTTTTTCATATTTGGAGGGACCTCGGTACTTGCTATATTTTATACAGCTGTGCCGATTGCAAATGGTCCTACTGTTGTTTCGCAAATTGCCTTTGGTATTTTCCATAAGGGAATTATGTACTATATAATACAGTTTAGTACTGCTGTAATTTTACTTATGGCATGTAATACTGCATACACAGGTTTTCCAATGCTTATGTACATAGTTGGAAAGGACGGTTTTGCTCCAAGACAATTTACTATTAGAGGTAAACGACTCAGTTTTTCTTTTGGAATTAGTGCTTTATCATTTATAGCATGTCTTTTAGTTGTTATATTTAAAGCAGATACACATAGATTGATTCCTTTATATGCAGTTGGTGTATTTATATCCTTTACTTTAGGTCAGTTCGGTATGGTAAATCATTGGAGAAAAGAAAGAGGTAAAGGTTGGAAAAAGCGTGCGTCTATTAATGGCTTCGGTGCTTTGGTTACTTTATTAACAACAATAATAATTTTAATTGAGAAATTCAGTGAAGGAGCCTTTATAGTTACAATTTTAATTCCAATTATAATTCTAATTCAGATGAGGATTAAGGCTCATTATGATAAAGTTGCCTGTGGTTTAAGTATTAGTCAATTAAATTTGAAGAAGGTAGATTTAAGAATAAAGTATTCTCATATTGTAATAGTTCCTATTGCAAGCTTAAACAAGGCGACCATAGGTGCACTTCAATATGCTCAAAGTGTAAGTGAAAATGTTATTGCTATTAATATTTCAACAGATATGGAAGCAATGGAGAAGTTAAAACGTAGATGGGGTGAGCTAGACACTGATATTTTGCTTGTCGCAAAATATTCACCTTATAGAGCTGTAGTTACTCCTTTACTGAAATATATTACACAAATTGCAGATGCAGCAGGTGAAGACGAAAGAATAACGGTAATCGTACCTCAATTTGTTACTCATGAACATTGGGGAGAGGTTTTACATAATCATACGAGTTTATTTATTCGAGAAACTTTATTAAGAAACAATAATATAGTAGTCTCTACTTTTCCTTATCATTTACCAGTTGAAGATATTAATGAAGTAAACAAGTAGTTTATTATTATGTAAATTACAAAGATACTTGATAAGCCATTAGGCGAATATTTGGAAAAAGGATATCCCATGTTTGAGGATATCCTTTAAGTTTATAAATACTTTGTAAATTATGTAAAATTTTTAGACTAATTTCACTTGTTAATGTTAATATAGAATTTATAGAAAATTATTAGGAAGGAGTGGCAGATTATGAATAACGTAGGATTGGTACTTGAAGGCGGAGGCATGAGAGGATTATATACGTCTGGTGTTTTGGAATTTTTTATGGAGAAAGATTTATATTTTAATTATGTCATAGGGGTTTCAGCTGGCGCGTGTAATGCCGCTTCATATATATCAAAACAAAAAGGGAGGAATTTAAAAGTAAACACAGGATTTCTGAATAATTGGAGATATATGAGTATAAGAAATCTTATTCTGAAAAAATCGTTTTTTGGAATGGATTTTATTTTTAAAGAAATTCCTGATGAGCATGTTAAATTTGATTACGAAACCTTTCATGATGCAAAATGTGAATTTTTAGTAGGTGTAACTGATTGCAAAACTGGAAAACCAGTATATTTCAATAAAAATGATATTAAAAGAGATGGATTTGAGGTTTTAAGAGCAACCTCTTCATTACCACTTTTATCACCAATTGTTAACTTAAAGGGATATGAACTTTTAGATGGTGGTATATCAGATTCCATTCCAATTGCCAAATCAATTGAGGATGGTAACGATAAAAATATTATTATTTTAACTAGAAATAAAGGTTATAGAAAAAGCCCATTAAAATTTACTAATCTGATAAAAATGAAATACAAAAAATATCCTTTATTAATAGAGACAATGATGAATAGATATAAGAAATATAATGACACCTTGGATTACATAGAAGAATTAGAGAAGGAAGGTAAGGCAATAGTCATAAGAGCTTCTAAAGAAATAGAAGTTGATAGGCTTGAAAGAAATTCAGAAAAACTTCACAAACTATTTCAAAATGGATATGATGATACTGAGAACATTTATAAGAAAATTGTGAATTTTATTGAATAAATCAAATAGGCTATATTATTCTTTACTCTAAATCCCAAATGTGATATAATGACAAATACAAGAATGTCATAATAGCTAAGTTAAAAGGGAGTAGTTTGTTAGATATTGTCAACATATTGGTGTAAAACCTGGCAATGTCCGCATAAATGCGAAACGAGACTTTTGGCGTATTTTTAATACGCTAGGAGTCTTTTTATTTTTTTGTTTAAGGAGGAAAAGATATGATTATAACACTTTTAATTATGATTACTTCAGCACTTATAATATATTTTAGCTGTGAGTTGTTTGTAAATGGAATTGAATGGGTGGGAAAAGCATTTAAAATTTCCCAAAATGCAGTAGGATCAATTCTAGCAGCCTTTGGTACAGCGCTTCCTGAAAGTATTGTAACGTTTATAGCTGTGGTTTTTGGGGCAAATTCAAGTCAAAAAGACATTGGTGTTGGAGCAGCATTAGGAGGACCACTTGTTTTAAGTACACTCGCATATGCTATTGTTGGTATTAGTATAATTATTTTTAGCAGCAGAAGAAAACTTGGCAGCTGTATTAATGTTAATGGTGAAAAATTAGCAAGAGATCAGACTTGGTTTATGTGGATTTTTGTGTTTAAAATTGGACTAGGACTTGTAGCTTTTACAATAAAGCCTTGGTTAGGGTTCTTGTTTCTAATAGCTTATGGAGTTTATTTTTATAAAGAAATGAGTTCTGATGTAGTTGAAATTGCTGAAGAATTGGAACCATTAAAATTTAGTCCTAAAAGTGAAAATCCAAAGAAATCACTAATTTTAGTTCAAACTATAGTGTCACTTGTGCTCATTTTTGTTGGTTCGCAAATGTTTGTACATAATTTGGGGGCTTTAAGTGTTTCACTTGGGATGGCACCGCATATGGTTTCTTTACTATTAAGTCCAGTTGCTACAGAATTACCAGAAACATTGAATGCACTTATATGGGTAAGGCAAGGTAAAGAGAATTTGGCTCTTTCTAACATTAGTGGGTCTATGATGATTCAAGCCACAGTGCCAAGCGCATTAGGTATTATTTTTACTCCTTGGATGCTAGATAAATCTCTTATGATTGCAGCAATTATAACATTTATGGCTATTTTGTTAATATGGGCAACTCTAAAAAGAAGTTGTTTATCAGCTAAAAGGTTATCTTTTAATGCTGTGCTATATATTATATTCATTTTAGGAATACTTTATATAAAGAGAGGAGTATAATCTCTATAATAAAGCATTAAAAAAGCGTGTCTAATGACATGCTTTTTTAATTTATATTATGAAAATCTATCCAATATCCTTTTTGACAAATTTTTTAACACTCATAAATATAAAGAACACTAGATATACGCATACATAAACCATCATCCATACGCTTGGTGTGGTGGATTTTTCTGGTATACCAAAGCCCGTAAAAAGATTAAAAGAACCTAGGGAAGTAAAAATAGTAGAAATCATTTTCCGATAAGTTACTTCAAAAGGTGAAATCAAGCTGGAAATTATTCCAATGGTAGAAAGAGATTCATTATTAATATATACCCCTATCTGCTCCATTACCCCACCCATTAAACCAAGTATATATATTGCCATTATTAATATGCCATTGTTTAGAGTTTTAAATCTAGTGCTTCCATAGAGAGCTAGTGATAATATGGTTAAAGGTTGAAGAATAAAAAATAGTAGGCCTTTAGTAAGTAGCTTTAATCCAAAGGTTTCTATAATAGATATTTTACTAATAGTAGAAATAATAATTATCGCTGTGTAAAGAATGACACTATATAAAATAACGAGAAAAGCTGTGCCTAGATATTTTCCAAGTATATATTCTCTTCTTTTGATTGGCTTTGTTAAAATTGTCAAAATTGTTCCGTTCTCTAGTTCAGAAGAGACTATTCCAATGGAAAGCATTATGGTTAGAAAGCCTACAAGCATACTTGAAAAATAAAAGCCAACTATAGAAATAGTTGAAGAAAGATTTACAATCACATTTAACATACCATCATTTGAAGCCAGATTTCTATTTATAAATTTAAAAATAATAGTTAGAAGAATAAGATACAATATAGTTAATATTCCGATAAAATGAAAAATTTTTTTTCTATAAATTTCTTTAAAAGTGGAGAGCGCAATGGTAAACATTATTCCTACCTCCTTTCAACAAGTTTTATAAATAATTCTTCAAGACTATTTCTGTGAGGAGTAAGACCATAAAGTTTTCCTCCGCCAGACACAATTATTGAAGCAACTTCGTGTATTTCACTATTTTCTTTTACATGCATTTTTATATTCTTTCTGTCAAAAATTAAATTTTCATCAAATTTTTC
The DNA here is from genome assembly GCF_019207025.1 of Clostridium thailandense. Classification (GTDB taxonomy): domain Bacteria; phylum Bacillota; class Clostridia; order Clostridiales; family Clostridiaceae; genus Clostridium_AM; species Clostridium_AM thailandense. Next base: position 10,227 of record NZ_JAEEGC010000083.1, read on the forward strand.
AAGCTTATTTAAAATTTCATTGTTTACATCTTCAACATGGATATCTAAGACAGTATTTCCTTCTAGAAGATCATTCATTTTGCCTTGTCTTATGATAATGCCTTTGCTAATAATAGCAGCACTATCACAAATCATCTCCACTTCACTTAAAAGATGACTATTTAAGAATACAGTTTTTCTCATGCTTTTTAGCTGCAGCATGATGTCTCTGACTTCTTTTCTTCCTATAGGGTCAAGGGCTGAAGTAGGTTCATCTAAAAATAAAAGTTCTGGGTCACAAAGAAGAGCACTGGCAATTCCTATTCTTTGCTGCATGCCCTTACTATAGGTGCCTATTTTACTTGTTTCAGCACCCTTTAGGTTAACAATTTCAAGAACTTCATCTATTTTAATAGAAGAAGCCTTTTTGTCAAGCTTATATAATGAGGAGTGGAAGGACAGGAGGTCTAATCCTGTCATCCATTCCTGGTATTTAAAAAGTTCTGGAAGATAGCCTATTTTTTTTCTTGCTTCTAAATCTCCAATAGGTTTGCCAAGTACCTTAGCAGTTCCAGAAGTGGGAAAAAGTAGACCTACAATAGTTTTTATGAATGTACTTTTTCCTGCACCGTTAGGACCTAAAAATCCATAGATTTCACCTTGGTCTACAGATATATTTATATCTCTGCAGCCTTTATTATTGTCATATATTTTTGAAAGATTTTCTGTTTGAATTACCAAGTTTATCACCTCATAGACTTTGCAATTTGAATTAAATCCTCTTTAGCTATATTACCACTAATGTTAATTAAAACATCGTCTTTAAGAATTAAAACTGAAGGATGCTTGTAAGCATTATTTCCAAAATATCCAATAGCTTTCATTCCATCTATATTTAATTCTTCAGCTGTATCTCCTACATTAGGGACATACAAAGTACTTTTCCAGTCTTTCATAGACTTTAATTTTTTTTGCATATCCATTGGAAGTACAGAAAGATCAGAAAGAGCATTGAATAATTCATCAATATTTACGTCAGCAGGTGCAAGAATTTCTGGTATTTTGCTTTCTGTTATATAGATATTTTTATTAGTTTTAGAATCCTTGTAGTCAATATTTAGTGTTCCAGCTAGGTTAAAAGAAAAAGTTTTTCCATCTAAATTTTCAGGAAACATCTGTTTTCCTCCTAAAGATTTAAGAAGTCCATTTATATTTTCTATATTTAGAGTAAAATCAGTTTTTGATGGTTTAATCACAAAAACGCTTGATATGTCATTTTGCGATGGATTTTTAGGAAGTGATATTGCAAATGGTAGCATTTTTTTTGCTTCATCCATAGTTACATTTTTTGAATCGCCACCTTCATATTTAACCTTACCTATCTTTTCAATATTAATATCTCCTTTACGACTTTCAAGTTCATTTTGAAGTTTTTTAACATCTTCTAATGAAATATTTACACTTTTAATATCCTTTGCTCTAAAAATTGAAACTGCATTAATAACTGCTGCTCTTATAGGTTTTACTGTAACACAGGTAGTTAACACAAAGGCTGCACAGGCAGCTGCCGCTATTTTTTTATATCTTTTCATATTTTTAAATTCTCCTTTTTTATTTTTTGCTTTAATATTTATATTTTCTGTTTTTATAGAGGAGATATTAAACTCTTTCTTATAATCTTGAAGCTTCTCCATAGTAAAGCTGTTTGTTGAGTTCAATTCTTTATAAAGGTTCTTACACTTTTCACATTGAAAAAGATGCGTTTCTACTTCTTTCATTTCAATATCATTAAGTTCACCGTCAATATATGATTGAATGCTGCCTTCATTTAAACACTTCATTTTTATTCACCTCTATTTTCTGAATTTAAGTAATTTTTCTTAAATTTTGTTTGGGCCCTTGAGATAAGAGTACCGATAGAGTTTTTATCCACTCCAATTACTTCTGCGATTTCACTGTATTTATACCCTGAAAATTTAAGAAGCAGACACATACGATCTCTAGATGAAAGCATATTCAGCACTTTTTTAGTTAAATCCACTTCACAGTTGTTTATTGCAACTTCTTCAATCGAAATTACATTATCAGTTTCTTTTTCATAAATCATTTCATTTTTTCCTTCATGAATTTTTTTGTCTCTTATATAATTGTACGAAACATTGGCGGAAACCTTATTTAGCCATGCAGCAATATTGCTATGAACAGGTGGTGAATTATATAACTTTATAAATACCTCCTGTGTTAAATCTTCTGCAGCATGTATATCCTGTGTGAGGTAGGAGATTCTTCTGAAAATGGTGTCATAATATTTTTTATATGCTGTTTTAAAATTTTGCTCATATTTCTTTTTTTGAAAATAACTGATAACACCCATAGGTTGTTCTATTCCCTCCTCCCAGGTCATTGTTCAAAAGCTTTTGATCAATATATTCTAGAATATTTTTGATACCATTTTTTTCTTTAATTTCGGTATCTATAATATTAACACATGAGTATAAAAAGTTGTGACAAGGAATTAGAAAAAAATTTTACACATATGAATTTATTGAAAATTGAGTGATTAAGTTATATATAATTTATCCTTGCATTAGGTAAGCTTTATTTAAATATTATCTTGAATATTATGTAAAAGATGGTATATAATAAAATTACCGAACATTAGTTCGTAATAAGCGGAAAAATAGAAATTGAGAATAGTATGGAGGTGTAACTTATGTGTAATAAGAAAATAGAGAACCTTAGAGAAAAACTATATAAATTAATAGATGTTAAAGAGATAGAACTAACCGATGATAAAATTGTTAAAGCTAGTGAAGAATTAGATGAAGCCTTAAATAGTTTAGTTGGGAATAGAGTAGAAGATTAGAAACTTATAAGAGAGACTTTAGTTACCAATGACGGCTTCATTTACCAATAAAATGTATTGTAATGATGGTAGACAAGCCATACTTAAAAGAATAGAATTAAAGCATAATTGTCTTAATAATACATAAGGAGAAGTGGAAGATGAAGATAGACCAATTGCAACAATTAAAAACCAATGGAATACAGCAAACAAACATTAACAAAGTCAGTACTAATGATAACTCTATTTTTTCAAAAAAACTTGAAGAATTAATGCAAAGTGTCTCTAGTCAAAATAATAGTGATTCTATCAATAATAATGCTTTAGAAGCTTTAATTAATACTATTGCTTCTCAAAATAATAGTAGTTCTACAAGTGGACTTGATAGTTTAGGATTACAGCCAGATAAAATATCAAGAATGATGGAACTATTATCTTCTAATAATTCGGCATCAGAGTCACAAAAACTATCATTGGCTAATGCTTTAAATATAGATGATAGCAGTGATGGTGATGATGATAGTGTTAGTAGTGATAGCAGTGCTTTGGGAATAGGAAACATAATGGGAGAAGGTAGTGATATGACACAATTACTTCAAGCAGTGATGGAAAGTCAGAATGTTAGTAGTACAACAAATGAAAATACCCAAAGTAAATCTAAGGAACAACAGAAAAATGAGGCAGTAATCACTAGCAGCAATGAAGTATAATTATTAATTTTTTTTATGAATATGTTGAATTTAAAAAATACATATGGTATAATTTTCTAAAAGGGGAGCTTGTTCTGCAGGCTGAGAGGAAGTTTGTACTTCGACCCATGACTTGATTCGGATAATGCCGACGTAAGGAAATATTTAATTTATACTATTTGCTTATATTTTACGAGTATGAATGGAATATGCCTTATGTGGTGTATTCCATTTTTTATGCCTAAAAGAAGCGTAGGGGGAGCGCCCTAAGCTTAGGGCAAAATACAACTAAATAGCGAGGGAACTTGTGTTTCAAGGTGAGAGGAAGCTTTTGAGCTTCGACCGACTATCATGGCTTATGCCGTATAGGGAAGTGCTATTTAGTTACTCTAAAATTATACCTTTTTAATGGTGTTTATTCCCTATGTGACATGGTCAGGAGAATAAATATTATTATGGAGGTATTTTATTATGGAAAGAAACTCAAAACTATTAAAAAGACTTATGCTCGCAATGATGGTGGCAATGGGTGTTGTTATTTCACCAATTCTCCGTATTGAAGGAATGTGCCCTATGTCGTCTGTTATTAATATCGCATGTGCTGTTATTCTTGGACCTTGGTATGCAATACTTAATGCTACATTGATTGGGATGCTCAGAATGGTTATTATGGGAATTCCACCTTTAGCTTTAACTGGGGCAGTTTTTGGAGCTGCTTTATCTGGAGTTTTATACAGGGCATCCAAGGGAAAGGTGATTTTTGCGGTTTTAGGTGAAGTTATAGGAACTGGAATTATAGGAGCTGTAGCTTCATACCCTGTTATGACCTTTATTTGGGGAAGAGCAGGGCTTACATGGTTGTTTTATGTTCCTTTATTTTTTATGGCAACAATTATCGGAGGAACAATTGCATTTGTATTCCTAGGAGCATTAAGTAGAACAGGTATGCTTGCAAAAATTCAGAGACGTTTGGGGGCTGAAGTTTATGATAAAGCAAGAGCTATTAGTAGGCAAATTATTGCAAATAAAACAAAATGTTAAATTAGGAAAGCCACTTATACACTATATTACAAATCCAATATCAATAAATGATTGTGCCAATATGGTACTTGCTGTTGGCGCAAAGCCAATTATGGCTGAACATCCTTTAGAGGTTTCTGAGATTACTACGGTTTCTAAAGCACTTGCTGTTAACCTTGGGAATATAACCGATGTTAGAATGGAATCTATGATGATCTCAGGTAGAACAGCTTTTAAAAGAAAAATTCCACAGGTAATTGATCTTGTAGGTGTTGGATGCAGTAAACTTCGACTAGACTATGCAAAAAGATTTATTTCAGAATGTCATCCAAGTGTTATTAAGGGCAATACGTCTGAAATAAAAGCAATCTGCGGTGTGAAAAGCAGTGCAAAAGGAATAGATGTTGGAGTAAGCGATATCATAACGGAGCAAAACTTTGCTGAGAATATAGAAATATTAAAGGAATTATCGCTACAAACAGGTTCTGTTATTACAGCGACAGGTGTGGTAGATATAATAACAGATGGCACTTATACATTCTTAATAACAAATGGTTGTGAAATGCTTTCAATGGTAACAGGGACAGGTTGTATGCTTACTGCACTTATAGCAAGCTATATTTCTTATGGCAATATACTAGAAGGCACTGTTCTTGCAACAGCACTTATGGGAATATGCGGTGAACTCTCTGAAAATGTTAAAGGAACTGCGAGTTTTAAAACTGAGCTTATAGATAATATCTTTAGCATTTCTGATGATGTTGTGATGAAAAAAATAAAATATAAATTAAGATGAATTTAACATATTTTAATTAATAAGTAATGAGCTGTTGCGACAGCTCATTTTTATTTTTAAATTTTACTTATCTATTGAAAGACTTTATAAATGTAGCAAAAAAGCATAACTAATGAAAATTTAGATATACTAAAGGATATATTGATTCGATTTTAGCAGCAATTTGCAGTATCCTTTTAGGAGGTAGTAGCATGTTACAAAGATTCTTAGATATTTTGCTTGGTAAGCCACTGCCAAATGAGCAGACATCACATGAAAAATATAATGTCTTATTTGGATTAGCCATTATGGCCAGCGATGCTATTTCGTCCGTTGCATATGCAGCAGAAGAAATCTTACTTGTATTAATAGGTGTGTTAGGTTTAACGGCCTATACCTGGCTTGGATGGATATCATTAATGATTATAGGGTTGTTATTTATTCTTACAGTATCCTATATTCAAATTATTAGAGCATATCCTCAAGGTGGAGGTGCTTATATAGTTGCTAAAGAGAATTTAGGAGTAAGACCAGGATTAGTTGCTGCATCGTCACTATTAATAGATTACATATTGACTGTTGCAGTAAGTGCTAGTGCTGGAATTGCAGCAATGATTTCAGCTTTTCCTGAGTTAGGAACTCATAAGATTTCATTAGTAATAGGATTAATTATTATACTGACTATCTTAAATCTAAGAGGAGTTAGTGAATCATCTAAAATATTTAGTATACCTACCTATCTCTTTATATTAGGTATGATAAGTATGATTATATATGGTTTTATAAAATTTTCTTTATATGGCGCGGTAGCGCCTATGGTAAATACGCCCATTAAGGCAACTGGAACATTGACTATATTTTTGATTCTCAGAGCTTTTTCTTCAGGTTGTTCAGCATTAACAGGGTTAGAAGCTGTAAGTAATGCAGTTCCTAGCTTTAAAGAACCTAGCCAAAGAAACGCTAAAATAGTCATGATATCATTATCAAGCTTAATATTATTTATCTTTGGGGGTACTTCACTATTAGCTAGATTTTATCATGCCGTACCAACAGAAAATGTTACGGTTTTAGCACAAATAGCATTTGGTGTATTTGGTAAAAGTTTTATGTATTATTTTATACAAATTACTACAGCTATAATATTGCTTATGGCATGCAATACAGCTTTTACAGGGTTTCCTATGTTGATGTATGTGGTTGCTAGGGACGGATTTGCACCAAGACAGTTTACTATAAAAGGTAAAAGATTAAGTTTTTCAATAGGTATTGAAGTATTATCAACTATTGCGGCGATATTAGTACTTATATTTAAGGCAGATGTTCATAGCCTGATTCCTTTGTATTCAGTAGGCGTTTTCTTGTCCTTCACCTTAGCGCAAACAGGTATGGTACTTCACTGGAGAACTAGTAAAGAACCTGGATGGAAGAAGCGTGCAGCAATTAATGGTATAGGTGCTATAGTAACTATAATAACAACCTTTATAATTATATATGAAAAAGCATTAGCCGGTGCATGGATAGTTCTTGTTTTAATTCCTATAATTGTTGTAATTATGGCATCTATAAAGAGGCACTATAATCAAGTTGCAGAAAAGCTAAGAGCCACAAAAGAAGAGATATTAACTATAAAGTTAGGCAAACCATTTACACATATTTGTATAATTCCTATTGCAAGTTTAACTAAAGCAACTTTAGAAGCGCTACAATATGCAAGAAGTATTACACCCAATGTAATTGCTTTAAATGTATCTATAGATAAAAATGCTATGGAAAAGCTGGAAAGTAGATGGAATGAATTAGATACCGATATATTACTAGTAACCAAATATTCGCCATACAGGCGAATAGTGTCTCCATTGCTTGGCTATATAAAGATTATAGCCGATGCGGCTTCCGAGGATGAGAAAATAACTGTAATATTACCACAATTTATAACTAATAAGTGGTGGGGAAATTTACTTCATAATCATACAGGATTCTTTCTCAGGGAGAGCTTATTGAACAATAGTAATATCGTAATATCAACTTATCCGTATCATTTAAATGATGACTAATGACATTATAAGCTATCAGATGAAGAAAAGAGAATTAGTTTATTTATAATTTTATAATACAGGAATATAATAAAAAGGCTGTATATAAGCGACAGACAATCATGATAGTGGCTTTCACCACAATCAATGAAAACTAAATGTCAGTGAATATCCTAGCAGTGGTACAATAAAGATGCCGGTAGAAGTCGGAAGGGGATTGGTACTACCAAGTCCGTGCGACAGACTGATTATCAGCTCCTTTGGTGTACCACTTTTTGTTGCCACTTTTTTATAGTGAGCACGTAGGACAGCCAACATTTAAGGAAGGAGCTGCACTGGCTTATTGAGTACACGTATACGTAAAG
>NZ_JAEEGC010000084.1 GCF_019207025.1 Clostridium thailandense
GTAGGTCGTTGCCAGGTAAAGTGTTCCGTGGTAGCTCAATGGTGGAGCATTCGGCTGTTAACCGAAGGGTTGGAGGTTCGAATCCTCTCCACGGAGCCATTTTTATTTTGAATATTATAATTTAATTTAAAACACATTAGTTTAAAAATAACTGATGTGTTTTTTATTTATGAAAATTTTTAATAATTTGCAAATTTGTGCATATTATATGAAATGTATGGAAATATATATATAGTCAAATTATTTAGAAAATTTCTTAAACTTAAGAGGAATTTTAAGTTTAAGATAGAATATATAATTAAGCTTAAAAGTTAAGAGGGGGAATTGCTTATGAAAAATTATTCAACCAAAAATCTAAGAAATGTAGGAATAATAGGGCACAGCGGTTCAGGAAAAACTACTTTAACAGAAGCAATACTTTATTACACTAAGACTACTGAAAGATTTGGAAAAGTAGAAGAAGGAAATACAGTCAGTGATTATGATGCTGAAGAAAAGAAAAGAAAAATATCTATATCTACATCAGTAGCCCCATGTGAATGGGAAAATGTTAAAATAAATTTAATTGATATGCCAGGATATTTTGATTTTATGGGAGAAACATTTCAAGGTCTAAGAGCAGCAGATATAGCAATGATTGCTGTATCAGGAGTTTCAGGTATACAAGTAGGAACAGAAAAATCTTGGGAATACGTAAATAGATATAAATTACCTAGAGCATTGTATATAAACAAATTGGATAGAGAAAATTCTAATTTTGATAAAGTACTATTGGGAGTGAAAGAAAAGTTTGGTATATCAGTAGTTCCAGTTCAGTATCCTATAGGAAGTGAAGAAAGTTTTATTGGTGTTATAAATGTTATATCTAGGAAGGCTAGAATATTTGATAAGAAAACACGTAGTATGAAAGAAGCAGATATTCCAGAGGAACTTATAGAAAAAGTAGATGAATGTAAAAATATGATTGTAGAGGCTGTGGCAGAGACTGATGAAGCCCTACTCGATAAGTACTTTAGCGAAGGTACATTAAGTGATGAAGAAATATATAATGGATTAATAAATGGTTGTGCTAAAGGTGAAATTACTCCTGTAATGTGTGGCTCAGCATTAAGTGGAATCGGAATTGAAACTTTACTAGAAGATATAGTAGAGTGCTTCCCATCACCTAAGAATTCAGAACCAATAAAAGCGAAGGATTTAAAAGCTAATTCAGAAATAAGCGTTAACTTTGATGAAAATGCTCCTTTATCTGCATTTATATTCAAGACAGTAGCAGACCCATTTGTGGGTAAATTATCCTTATTTAAAGTTATAACAGGAAAGATTAAAGCGGATTCTACAGTATATAATGCTAATAAAGATAAGTCAGAGAAAATTGGAACAATGTATTTTCTCAAAGGAAAGCTTCAAACACCTGTAAGCGAAATAATAGCTGGAGATATAGGAGCTGTTTCTAAATTACAGTTTACAAGTACAGGTGATACATTGTGTGATGCATCAGCTCCAATAATTTTTGAAAATATAGAATTTCCAGAACCAGCTATATCAATGGCTGTTTTGCCAAAGTCAAAAAATGATGAAGACAAGATATCAAATGGATTAAGCAAATTATTAGAAGAAGATCCTACATTTAAGGTTGCTAGGGATATAGAAAATGCAGAAGCAATAGTTTCAGGATTAGGAGAGACACATTTAGATGTAATAGCATGCAAATTGAAAAGTAAATTTGGTGCAGATGTAATACTTCAAATTCCAAAGGTTCCTTATAGAGAAACCATTAAAAAGATTGCAGATGTTCAAGGAAAGCATAAGAAGCAGTCTGGTGGTCATGGCCAATATGGGGATGTAAAAATAAAATTTGAACCTAGATTAGATGGCGAAGATGAATTGCAATTTGTTGATCAGGTAGTCGGAGGTGTTGTTCCAAGACAATATATTCCGGCTGTTGAAAAGGGACTTAAAGAATGTATACAACATGGGGTTTTAGCAGGATATCCTGTAATAAGGATGAGAGCCACTCTACATGACGGTTCTTATCATCCAGTAGATTCATCTGAGATGGCATTTAAAGTTGCAGCGTCTTTAGCATATAAAAAGGGATTGATGGAAGCTCAACCCATATTATTAGAACCTGTTATGCATGTAGAAGTATTGGTACCAGAATATTACATGGGAGATATAATAGGAGATATAAATAAAAAGAGGGGAAGAGTTCTAGGCATGGAGTCATGTGATGATAAGCAAAGAATAATAGCTGAAGTACCACAGGCAGAAATGTTTAGGTATGCTACAGACCTAAGATCAATGACTCAAGCAAGAGGAAGTTTTAATATGAAATTTGAGAGGTATGAAGAGGTGCCAAGCACAGAAGTGAATAAAATAATAGAAGAATCTAAAAAAATAAAAGCCAAAATAGAAGATTAATTTAAGATAAGCTCCAATATAATTTGTAATATTGGAGCTTATAGTATTATGCATATTTTAATAATTAATTAGAAAAAATAACTTTGAGATTTATTTGTAGTAAACTTAGCGAGGAGAGATTTTATGTCAGAATACCAAATGAATATAATTGGTAAGATAGAGCTAGAGGACTATAGTAGTATTTATGATTATATGGCTATAGTTGATAAAAATGATAACATAATGATAACTATTGATAATCCAGAGAACATAAACATAATAAAGCAAATGTTAGAAAATAATAGCTTTATAGTAGACATGGATAATAGTAGTTATGATGGAAGATGCCTAATAAAAGCTTTTAAGTTCGATTAGTGTAATATATTAGTTTATATAGAGAAAGAAATATTAATGTTTATTGAAATTATAAAAGAAAATAAGCAATTCGATGCTGTATAATCATAATTAATAATGTTAGGGAAATTTAATTAATTATAGTTCTTGAATTAATTTTACGATAATACTAATATAAAATAAAGGTCAAAGAAAGGCAAAGTCAAAGAGGTGTTTGTATGGCGAGATTGTCAGATGAGATTGAAGCTTTTATTAAAGAGATGTTAGGAGATAGTAGAGAAAATCAGTTACAGATTGTAAGAAATGAGTTAGCTAATTACTTTAGTTGTGCCCCATCTCAAATTAATTATGTACTAACTACGAGATTTACAACAGATAAAGGTTATTATATTGAAAGTAGAAGAGGTGGCGGCGGCTACATTATTATAAGACGTATGGAAATAAAGAAGAACGAATCTTTAGCAGATGAGATAAATGAAAAAATAGGAGATAAAATTACTTATAATTCTGCAGTTAACATAATAAATGGATTATCTGAAGCTAAGATAATTTCATCGATGGAATCAGATATATTAAGGGTTGTTTTGAATGACAGAACATTGAGTACTGCAATGGATATTAGAAATGAAATAAGAGCAGATATCCTAAAATCTGTTATTATGGTGATCTTAAATAGGACATAGTCTATATCCATATGTAAAAATATGGTATAATAATAGACGAATAGATTAAGAAATTTTGCCTAATACAATAAAAGCAGAGGTGATAATATGCTATGTGAATTATGCAAAAAAAATGAAGCATCTGTCCATATAACTAAAATATTAAATGGACATAGGCAAGAATTGAATATATGTGAAAAATGTGCGAAAGAAAAGGGTGAATTTAATTTCTACAACAATAATTTAGAAGGAGCTTCAACATTCAGCTTCCAAAATATATTAAGTGGTATGATGGATTATATAGGTAGCAATAATGCCGCTAAAGAAAGTTCTTATCCTTACTGCGAAAACTGCGGAACTAGCTATACTGAATTTAAACAAAGAGGGTTAACTGGATGCAGCGAATGTTATAAGAATTTTAATGAAACGATGTATCCTATTATAAAAAGAGTTCAAGGCAATGTTGAGCATACAGGAAAAATACCGAAGAAACTGGGTAAACATATAATTGAAAAGAAAAAGCTATTAGAGCTGAAAGAAAACCTCCAGAAGGCAATAGTTGCAGAAGAATATGAAAAAGCTGCGCAGTTAAGAGATTTAATTAAGGAAATTCAAGATCATAAGGAATAGGAGGTTGAATTTAGTTATGGAAAATTGGATAAATTCTAATGGTAAATTGGATGACTTTGTATTAAGTAGTAGAATAAGGTTTGCAAGAAATATAGAGAAAATACCATTTCCGCATAAGTTAAATATAGAAAAAGCAAAGCAAGTTATAAAATTAGTTGAAGATGCCTTTTATACATCTTCTCATGTAGGAGAGAAATTCACCACTAATTATTTAGATGATAAAGATATGATTTCAAAACAAGTATTTTTAGAAAGGCATTTAATAAGCAAAAACTTAATTGATAATAGTAATAAATCAGCATTCATTCTAAATAGCGATGAAACTATAAGTATTATGATAAATGAGGAAGATCACATAAGAGTCCAATGCATTACAGCAGGCTTGAATTTAGAGGAAGCTTATGATTTAAGTGATAAGATAGATAATTTGCTAGAAGAAAAATTGGATTATGCTTTTGATGAGAAGCTTGGGTATATAACTTCATGTCCTACTAATATAGGAACTGGACTTAGAGCTTCAGTTATGATTCACCTTCCAGCAATTTCTTTAAGCAACAAAATAAATGGTATTATAAATGCTGTTTCGCAGGTTGGAATGACAGTAAGAGGATTGTATGGTGAAGGATCTAAAGCTGTAGGAGATATATATCAAATATCTAATCAAATAACTTTGGGGCTCAGTGAAGAAGAAATTGTAGGTAATTTAGAAGCAGTTGTGAGACAAATTATGAATGAAGAAATCTTTTTAAGACAAGACTTAATGAAGAAATATAAGGATGAAATAGAAGATAGAATATATAGAGCACTTGGTATATTAAAATCCGCAGTTTTGTTAAACTCAAATGAATGTTTAAAGCTCTTATCTGATGTAAGATTAGGAGTTGAAATGGGAATAATTAAAGATGTAGATAAAGTTACGTTAAATAATCTACTTGTAAATACACAACCAGCGTCTATACAGCAGATTTGCAGAAAAAAACTATCTAGTAAAGAATCAGAGCTTAGTAGGGCTAAGCTTGTTAAAGAAAGACTAGTTCAAGTTACAACACAATAATTAAGGGAGGATATTTTAAATATGATGTTTGGAAGATTTACTGAAAGAGCACAAAAAGTTCTTTTGTATGCTCAAGAAGAAGCGCAAGGACTCCAACATGGCTATGTTGGAACAGAACATATTTTACTTGGCATATTAAGAGAAGAAGGAATAGCAAAAAAACTTTTAAATGAAATGGGAATTACTGTAGAGGCCGTAAGAAACTTGGTAGAGGAATATGAAGGGAAAGGCGATATAGAATTATATAAAAACGAGATACCATTAACACCTAGAACTAAAAGATTATTGGAATTAAGTTTGCTTGAGGCAAGAAATTTAAATCATAATTATATAAGTCCAGAACACATATTGTTGGCACTTATAAGAGAAGCAGAAGGAGTAGCATTTACAATACTAAATAACTTGGGTGCTGATTTTGATAAGTTAAGAAAAGAGTTGATTGATAATCTTTCAGGAGAGCAAACAACAAATAGTAATGATTCAAATAAAGGCAATGGCGAGCCAACACCTACATTAGATCAATTTGGTAGAGACTTAACCGATATGGCTAGAGAAGGAAAACTTGATCCTGTAATAGGAAGAGACAAAGAAACGCAGAGAGTTCTTGAAATATTATGTAGAAGGACAAAAAACAATCCTTGTCTGATAGGAGATCCAGGGGTAGGTAAGACAGCTATAGCTGAAGGATTAGCACAAAAAATAGTATCCGGAAATATTCCGGAAATACTTAGAAACAAAAGAGTTGTAACATTAGACTTATCTTCTATGGTAGCGGGTTCTAAATATAGAGGAGAATTCGAAGAAAGACTAAAGAAGGTTATGGATGAGCTTAGAAAGTCAGGAAGTGTTATACTGTTTATTGACGAAATTCATACTATAATAGGTGCAGGTGCAGCTGAAGGAGCTATAGATGCGTCAAATATATTGAAGCCTGCATTAGCTAGAGGAGAAATTCAATGCATAGGAGCTACTACTATAGACGAGTATAGAAAATATATTGAAAAAGACTCAGCCTTAGAGAGAAGATTTCAGCCAATTACAGTTGGAGAACCTTCAAAAGAAGAGGCAATTCTTATATTAAAAGGGTTGAGAGATAAATACGAAGCACATCATGGAGTAAAGATTGTGGATGATGCTATATATGCAGCTGTAAATTTATCAGATAGATATATTACAGACAGATATTTACCAGATAAGGCAATAGACTTAATTGACGAAGCAGCTTCAAGAGTAAGAATTGAAAATTTAATAGCACCACCAGATCTTAAAAAATTAGAAAGCGAACTTGAAAAAACAACCAAAGAAAAAGAAGACTCAATAAGAGTTCAGGATTTTGAAAAGGCTGCAAGATTAAGAGATAAGGAAAAAGAAATAAAAGACAAATTAGAGGGATTAAAAACTAATTGGAAGACCAAGAAAAATGTTTCAAGTTTAACGGTATCAGAGCCACAAATAGCTGGAATTGTTTCAAAGTGGACTAATATTCCTGTTGAAAAGTTAACAGAAAAAGAGTCTGAGAGATTATTAAAATTAGAGGAAATTCTTCATAAAAGGGTAATCGGTCAAGATGAAGCTGTAAGGTCAATAGCAAGAGCCGTAAGAAGAGCCAGAGTAGGATTAAAAGATCCAAAGAGACCAATAGGATCATTTATATTTTTAGGACCTACGGGAGTAGGAAAGACAGAGCTCTCAAAGGCATTAGCAGAAGCTATGTTTGGTGATGAAAATAATATGATAAGAGTTGATATGTCTGAATATATGGAAAAACATACAGTCTCAAGACTAATAGGTTCTCCTCCAGGATATGTTGGTTTTGATGAAGGCGGTCAGCTAACAGAGAAGGTAAGAAGAAATCCATATTCAGTTGTATTATTCGACGAAATAGAAAAAGCACATCCAGAAGTATTTAATATTCTTTTGCAAATACTAGAAGATGGAAGACTTACAGATGGAAAAGGAAAGACTGTTAACTTTAAAAATACTATAATAATAATGACTTCTAATGTTGGAGCATCAACTATAAAGAGACAAAAGTCTATGGGATTCGCTTCTGTTAATGAGAATGAAAAGCAGAATGAATATGAAAAAATGAAAGAAAATGTAATGGATGAGCTTAAGCGTTCATTTAGGCCTGAATTTTTAAATAGAATAGATGATATCATAGTATTTCATCAGCTTCAAGAAGAAGACTTAAAGCAAATTGTAAGATTAATGCTAGAAACAGTATCAGAGAGATTAGAAGAACAGGATATTAATATTGGGTTTACAAATGAAGCTGAAGAGTTACTCGCAAAGGAAGGTTACGATTTAACTTATGGTGCAAGACCACTTAGAAGGGCTATTACGAAGGTTGTAGAAGATAAACTTTCAGAAGAAATGTTAAGAGGAAATGTTAGAAAAGGTGATAAATTAACAGTTACGGTAAAAGACGGGCAATTAGAATTCAATAAAATTTAATAGTGTAGATAAAAGCAATGTATAAAATTTTAATTGTTTATACATTGTTTTTATTTTTGTTAACAATATTTCATTCTAATAAGGTATAATTATATTTTGTATAGAAGGAGATGATTTTAGTGGCAAAAAATAAGACGATTTTTATTTGTCAAGAATGTGGATATGAATCGCTTAAATGGCTAGGGAAATGTCCCAATTGTAATAAATGGAACACCATGTTAGAAGAAGTAAAAGTAGAGAATAAGTTATTTTCTAGTAATATAATAAAGTCTAGTAGTACTCCTAAAAGTATAACAAGTATAAGATCTAGTGAATATGAACGATTTAATACGGGAATAACAGAATTAAATCGAGTTTTAGGAGGAGGATTAGTTAAAGGATCTCTTACACTAATATCAGGAGCACCAGGCATAGGAAAATCAACTTTGCTATTGCAAACAGCTAATAATATATCAAAAAAGTATGGTAAGGTTTTATATGTATCTGGAGAAGAATCTGAAGAACAAATAAAAATGAGGGCTGATAGGCTTGATACTATATCTGAAAATCTATATGTGGTTTCTGAAACTAATTTAGATCAAATAAAAGAACATATAGATAGCACTAACCCTGCATTTGTCATTATAGATTCTATACAAACACTTTTTAAACAATCTATCAGTTCCGCACCAGGAAGTGTATCTCAAGTTCGTGAAAGTGCTAACGATATTATGCATATAGGGAAAAGTAAGAATATAGCTTTCTTTATTGTTGCACATATTACTAAACAAGGTGAATTAGCAGGACCTAGAGTACTTGAGCATATGGTAGATACAGTTTTATCTTTTGAAGGTCAAAGAACTGAGGAATTTAGAATATTAAGAACCTTGAAAAATCGTTTTGGAAATACTAGTGAAATTGGTGTTTTTGAGATGAGGGAAAGTGGTTTAGAGCAGATATCTAATCCATCAGAGGTATTTCTTGAAGAAACTGAGTTTCAAAAAGAGGGGTCAGTGGTTATAGGCATTATGGAAGGAACTAGACCAATCCTAGTTGAAATACAAGCATTAGTAAGTGAAACAAAGGCGGTTATGCCCAGGAGAACTGCAGTTGGAGTAGATATTTCCAGAGTAAATCTTATACTTGCTGTTCTGGAGAAAAAGCTTAAGATGCCATTTTATAACTGTGATGTTTATATAAATGTAGTAGGTGGATTGAATATTGAAGGAACTTTTGGAGACTTAGGTCTTGCATTAGCACTCATATCAAGTGTAAAATCTAAAGAAATAAGTTTGGAAAAACTTTTAGTGGTTGGAGAAATAGGATTAACTGGTGAAGTTAGACCTGTGTCATTTTGTGATAGACTTGTAAATGAAGCTCAAAAAATGGGCTTTAAAAATGTTTTAGTACCATTGAGAAATGTTGAAAAAATAAAAAATAAAAATACAAATATTATTTCTGTATCTTCTTTAAGAGAAGCAGCAAATAAAGTTTTTTAGTATAGGGTGGTTGAGTTGAGATTAGAAAAAGATAAAGAATTAATGAGTATACTTAAATTATTAGCGCCTGGCACACAGCTCAGAGATGGACTTGAAAACATACTTAGAGCAAAAACTGGAGGGCTTTTAGTATTAGGAGATAGTGATTTTATATTAAAAATAGTTGATGGAGGATTTACTATAAATTCAGAATATAGCCCTTCATATGTTTATGAACTCGCTAAGATGGATGGGGCGTTAATTCTTAGTAGTGATTTGAAAAAAATTTTATATGCTAACGCACAACTTATTCCAGACTCCAGCATTCCGACTTTTGAAACTGGAACTAGACATAGAACTGCAGATAGAGTAGCTAAACAAACAGGTGCTGTAGTTATCGCCATATCCCAAAGAAGACATATAATTACTGTATATAAGAGTAATATAAAATATGTATTAAGAGACAGCAGTATAATACTTGGAAGAGCTAATCAGGCACTTCAGACTTTAGAAAAGTATGTAGCAGTACTAGATAGAGTTGTGAGTAATCTAAATATACTAGAATTTCAAGATTTAGTAACCTTATTTGATGTAATAACTGCAATTCAGCGAACTGAGATGGTCATGAGAATTGTATCAGAAATCGAGAGATATATATGTGAGCTAGGTAATGAAGGAAGGCTTATTTCTATGCAGCTAAATGAGCTTGTAAAAAGTGTAGAACAGGATGGAATACTATTGATAAGAGACTACTGTCAGGACAATATGGATTTTAATGAGATATATAAGCATATGCAGACAATTACATCTGAGGAATTATTAAATTTAGAATATATATCTAAAGCATTAGGGTATATAGGAGTTCCATTAGTCGATACACTAATATCACCTAGGGGATATAGAATTCTAAATAAGATTCCTAGAATACCAACTAATGTAATAGAGAATTTAGTAAAGAATTTTAGAGAGTTAAAAGGTGTTATGGAAGCCTCTTATGAACAGCTAGATAAAGTTGAGGGAATAGGAGAAGCAAGAGCAAGAGCCATAAAAAATGGCCTTAGAAGACTTAGAGAACAAATTATGATAGATAATAATTTTAGCACAAAATAATGTGATACATTATTTTGTGCTAATTTTTTATCTAAATGTATACTTTCCTAAGGTATTTATTTTATCATATTCTTTTATAAGAATATCATATAAATTTAAATCGAGAATATTACAAAGAGAAGTTAAATAAAACAGGTTATTTCCAATCTCACGTTCAATTACTTCTCTACAGTTATCACAAAGATTACCATCAATATGAGTCTTTAGACAATTTTTTAAGGATTCTATATTAATATCATCATTGTCTTCTGGTATCTGCTGCTTTTTCGCATTAACATTTATACAGCCACAACTTGTAATTGATTTTGCAACAGCTCTATTTATTCTTCCATTGGATTCTTGAAATTTAGTTATTATATCCAAAATGCTTTTATGCCTTATTAGAGAATCATTTACGGTATTTTGGAAATCATCAAAAATTACATCTTTCATGAGGTTCAACTCCTTATAAAGATTTAAGTAAAAAGTCCATAAGTTAATTATAGTTTTTTTCAGATAATTTTGTCAATAAACTATAGTACGAATTTTATAGTACTTCTATATAATAAAACAAGAACATTTTTATGAATAGGGGGATTATAATGTTAAATTATGGACTTAAAGTATTTGTTCCTAATTATGGTGCAGGTATTATGACTACTTTAGAAGATAATAAAGATTATGATATAGATAAGAAATATATAAGCATTTCTTTTTTGCTTAATGATATAGATTTATATATTCCTGAAGATAAGGTTTCATGTTATAGGATTAGAAATGTTGTCAATCAAAAGGAAATGGATTATGCAATGAATATAGTTAGAGACGAACCAATAGATATAGAAAAAAAATGGGGAAAAAGATACAGGATGAATAATGATAAAATTAAAACAGGAAATTTATATAAAATGTGTGAAGTTGTAAGGGATCTATATTACCTGAAACATCAAGGGATGCTTCCGCCGGGGGAAAAAAAAATACTTTCTAATGCGGAAAATATGATAGCCAGTGAGCTGGCGTTAGTATTAGATATAAATCTAGAGGAAGCAGTGTATAAAATAAGGAATTTAGGTTAATAATCTATTAAAAAATTTAAGTTTTATTGAAAAATACAGTTTATTAAGATATATTAGATATTAACAGGATTTAAAAATGGGAAAGTTGTTAATAATTTTAAAGGAGGTGAGTAAATGCTAAAAAAATTATTAAGATCACTTTTTACAATTATAGGCTTGCTGTTAGGATATTTAATTGGCGATGGTGTAACACGAACTAGTTATTTCTTAAAGGTTGGATATTTTAGTAATAGCCCTATCAAAACAATATTATTTTTAATTTTATCAACTGCATTTTTTGGAATTATACTATTTTTAATATCTCCTTGGATTAGTACGCTTATAATTAAAATTATGGATTATATTGAAAAAAGCATTCAAAAATTGCCAGCTACAGAAATATTATTTGGTACTATGGGAGCAATTATTGGGCTTGTAATATCGTATTTATTCGTAAACATTCTATCTAGAATACCTATAGTAGGAGCGGTACTTGCTGTTGTGGTAGCAGTTGTTATGGCAGTTTTAGGTGCCAATATAGCTATAAGAAAAAGAGAAGAAATAATAAGCGTATTTTCAAATATTAGCATCAAAAAGACAGGTATTAATAAGGATAAGAAATCGAAAGGTGATTATAAAGGTTATCCTAAAGTTTTGGATACTTCGGTAATAATAGATGGAAGAATATTTGATATATGTCAGACAGGATTTATTGAAGGTGCTTTAGTTATACCGAACTTCGTGCTAGAAGAATTAAGGCATATAGCGGATTCCTCAGATGGTTTGAAAAGAAATAGAGGAAGAAGAGGACTAGATATATTGAATAAAATTCAAAAGGAATTAAACGTAGAGGTTCAAATATACGAAAAAGATTTCCCGGAAATTGCAGAAGTTGATAGTAAACTATTAAAACTTGCTCAGGTCTTAAATGGAAAGGTTATAACTAATGACTACAATTTAAATAAGGTCGCAGAGTTTCAAGGAGTACCTGTTTTAAATATAAATGAATTGGCAAATGCTGTAAAACCGGTAGTTCTTCCAGGTGAGGAAATGAGAATACAAATAATTAAAGATGGAAAAGAATCAAATCAAGGGATAGCTTATCTTGACGATGGCACAATGATAGTAGTCGAAGGTGGAAGGAAGCATATAGGAGAGACTAAAGATGTAGTTGTTACATCTGTTTTACAAACAGCAGCTGGAAGGATGATTTTTGCAAAGCAGAAAGAGGAAGCTTAATATGAGTAAGAATTATGCTATTATAGTAGCAGCAGGAAAAGGTAAAAGAATGAGAACTGATATTAATAAGCAGTTTCTTAATATAAAAGACAAACCATTAATCTATTATACATTAAAAACCTTTGCTGACAGTAAAGCAGTCGATGGGATTATTATAGTATGTGCTGAGGATGAGATTGAATATTGCAAGCATGAAATTGTGGAAAAGTATCAAATAGCTAAAGTCTTGAAAATCGTAAGTGGTGGAAAAGAGAGGCAGAACTCTGTATATAATGGAATCAATGTTATAAAGAATTGTGAAATAGTATTAATACATGATGGAGCAAGACCATTTGTAAATGATAGAATAATTGAAGAGGGAATAAAATACGCCAAGGAGTATGGGGCTTGTGCTTGCGGTGTAGTTCCTAAGGATACCATTAAGATCAGAGATATTAAAGGATTTTCTACATCTACGCTTAATAGAAATGAGGTATTCTCGGTACAAACTCCTCAGTGTTTTAGATACGATTTGATTTTGAAATGCTATAGGAAACTAAATAAAGAAAAGGTAAATGTAACAGATGATACTGCAGTTGTGAATTATTATGGGAATCCAGTATATCTTTATGAGGGAAGTTATGATAATATAAAAATCACAACTCCAGAGGATCTATACATAGCTGAAAATATAATAGATAAGATGAAATAAATTTGTAATATTTTTAAGTATAAGCATGCGTATGCATGCTTATATTATTTTAGGTAATAATTAATAAATAAAATGGTAATAAGGGTTAAATAAGTTATTATAATATGTTAAAATATTTAAGTGATCATAGTTCATCAAAAGAATTAAATAAATTATTATAGTTCGTTAAATAGTTCTTTTAAAGTGTTAATTATGAACCATATTATGCAATTAGATATGCTAATGTGCATTTATATAATATCCAATAGGGGGTAAAAATTTAGTATGAGAATTTTTAATACAATGACTAGAAAAAAGGAAGAGTTTATACCTTTACTAAATAATGAAGTAAGAATGTATGTATGCGGTCCTACTGTATACAATTTTTTCCATATTGGCAATGCAAGAACATTTGTAGTGTTTGATACAGTAAGAAGGTATTTTGAGTATAGGGGATATAAAGTTAAATTCATACAAAACTTTACAGATATAGATGACAAAATGATAAAAAGAGCTAACGAGGAGAATACTACAGTAAAGGAACTGGGCGATAGGTTTATAAAAGAGTATTATAAGGATGCAGATAACTTAAATATAGAAAGGGCCACGGTAAATCCTAGGGCTACTGAATATATGGATGAAATAATTAAATTTGTAGAAGAATTAATAAATAAAGGATATGCATATGAAATAAATGGAGATGTATATTTTAATACCAAAAAATTTAACAATTATGGGAAATTATCAGGACAAAACCTAGAAGATCTTCAGGCAGGAGCAAGAATTGATATAGACGAAAGAAAAAAAGATCCTATGGATTTTGCAATTTGGAAAAGTCAAAAACCAGAAGAGCCAGCATGGAAAAGTCCTTGGGGTATGGGAAGACCAGGATGGCATATAGAATGTTCCTGTATGGCATATAAGTTATTAGGAGAAACTATAGATATCCACGCTGGAGGGTCAGATTTAGCATTTCCACATCATGAAAATGAAATAGCACAAAGTGAAGCGATGACTGGTAAAACTTTTGCGAATTATTGGATGCATTCAGCTTTTGTAAATGTAAATAATCAAAAAATGTCAAAATCATTAAATAACTTTTTTACAGCACGGGAAATACTTGAGAAATACGAACCAGACGTAATAAGATTATTTATGTTATCAGGACATTACAGGACTCAAATAAACTTTAGTATAGACGTTTTAGAGTCAACAAAAGCAGCTGCTGAAAGATTATATAATTCTATTTCAAACTTGGAGAATCTATTTGATGAGGTTAAATTAGATCAATTATCAGAGAAAGAAAAGGATTATATTAAAGTCTTGAATTCATATAAAGAAAAGTATATAGAAAAAATGGATGACGATTTTAATACAGCTGATGCAATATCTATAATTTTTGATTTGGTAAGAGATATAAATACAAATGTAGGAATTCATTCATCAAAGGAACTTGTTAAGTATTCATTAGATTTAGTAAGAGAATTAGGAGATCCATTAGGAATATTGCAAAAGTCCACAAAATCTAACCTTGAGGAAGAAATAGAGATGCTTATAGAACAAAGACAGCAAGCAAGAAAAAACAAAGATTGGAGTCTATCTGATAAAATAAGAGATGATTTGAAAAATAGAGGAATTATACTTGAAGATACACCCCAAGGAGTAAGATGGAAAAAGATATAATATGTTTTTACAGATATTTGATTTTAGAATGGAGAATATAAATGAATTTTAATTTATTGAAAGATAAATTTACAAAAGCTGATGCAAGACAAATAAATCCATTAGTACTTGCTTTTATTGGAGATGCTATCTATGAGGTTTTTGTAAGAACATATTTAGTTGATAGAAACAGAGATATGTCTGTACATAAACTTCATGTAAAGGCAATCGAGTTTGTAAAGGCTCATGCACAGAGTGAATTTATAAAAAAAATAGAAGAAGAGTTAAATGAGGAAGAAATATATTTTTTCAAAAGAGGAAGAAACTCTAAATCTGGAACCGTTCCTAAAAATGCTGATGTTCAAGAATACAGAACTGCAACAGGATTTGAAACTCTAATAGGTTTTTTGTATATAACTGAACAAAACGAAAGATTAAATTATTTATTAGAATTAATAGTACAATTATATGTTCATGGAGGAAAAATAAGTGGCAATTAAAGTGAAAATAGTTGAACATACACCTAATCCAGAGAAAGTAGTGGCAGCTGCTGCTAAGTTATGTTATAGTGCTGCTGGAATAGATCAAATACAAGAAAATCTAGAAAATGAGAAAGCATTAAAATTTTTAAATATGCTCATGTCTTATGGACACGAGTCACCGATAGAACATGTGACTTTTACTTTTGCGATAGAAGGGGTTTCAAGAAGTTTGACTCATCAGCTTGTAAGACATAGGTTGGCATCGTATTCACAGCAAAGTCAAAGATATGTAAGATTGGACCAATTTGAATATATAACTCCACCAGAAATAGAAAAGGATGATGAGGCGAGAAAAATTTTTATTGATGCGATGAAAAACAGTCAAAAGGCATATAGCAGTTTAACTGAAATTTTAAAGGAAAGATATATAGATACTGGGATGGATGCTTCATCAGCCGAAAAAAGAGCGATTGAAGATGCAAGATATGTTTTTCCAAATGCATGTGAAACTAAAATAATAGCAACAATGAACGCTAGAACGTTAATGAACTTCTTTAGACATAGGTGTTGTAATAGAGCACAATGGGAAATAAAAGAATTAGCGGATGAAATGTTAAAACAAGTAAAAGTCATAGCACCTGTTTTATTTAAATATAGTGGTCCATCTTGCTTAAATTCTAACTGTCCAGAAGGCAGGATGAGCTGTGGCCAAATAGATAAAATTAGAAAAGAGTATACTATTAAGTAAAAGTATTTATAATTAAGAGAGGTAATAGAGTGAAAACGACAAAGAAACCACTTAAAAATAGAACAGAAATTAAAGATAAAAAAGATAGAGCTGAAAAAGGCTTTAAACAACTTCCACCTAAGGAAGATGTTAGGGAAGACATTATTGAAGGAAGAAATGCTGTTATAGAAGCCTTAAGGGCAAATAGAACCATAGAACAAATACTTGTTGCCACTGGGGATGTGTCAGGTTCTATAAATGTAGTTTTAGCTTTATCAAAAGAAAAAGATGTAGTTGTAAAATATGTAGATAGAAAAAAATTGGATCAAATTTCTCAGACGGGTTCACACCAAGGTGTAATTGCGCAAATCACACCTTATAAGTACTGTTATATAGAGGATATATTAGAATATGCAAAAGAAAAAGAGGAAAGTCCATTTATTATTATTCTTGATGAAATAGAAGATCCACATAATTTTGGTTCAATAATAAGAACTGCAGAAGTATGTGGGGTCCATGGAATCATCATACCAAAACGAAGAAACGTGGGGGTTACTCCTGTAGTTTTTAAATCTTCAGCTGGAGCTGTAGAGTATATGAAGATTGCCAAGGTTACAAATATAAACACTACTATAGATATGCTAAAAGAAAAAGGTATATGGATATATGGAGCAGATATGGATGGTACTAACTGTTTTGATGCCAACTTTAGTGGGTCTGTAGCTTTAGTAATTGGAAGCGAAGGCAAAGGTATATCTAAGCTCACGAAGGAAAAATGTGATGCACTTGTAAAGATACCTATGATAGGTAAGATATCATCACTAAATGCTTCAGTTGCAGGTGGGATATTAATGTATGAGATTTTAAAACAAAAGATGAAAAGTGATAAAAAGTGAAAAATATTTTTGTAGATGGGTATAATGTAATTAATAGCTGGCCAGAACTAAAAAACACAAAAGATTATAGCCTCGAATCAGCTAGACAACAGCTTATAGAAATAATGAGTAACTATGCGGCATATAGGGGGTATAAGGTTTTTGTGGTTTTTGATGCTCATATGGTTAATGGAAGTATAGAAAAAAAAGAAAAGTTTAGCGAGAATGTTATAGTTATTTTTACTAAAGAGGGAGATACGGCTGACAACTTCATAGAAAGAATGATTAATCAGGTAGGAAGAAAATTTGAAGTTTGTGTTGTTACATCAGATTCATTAGAACAACAGATTGTTTTTCAAAGAGGTGCTACTAGAATGTCATCTGTTGAGTTTTATCATGAAATAAAAGGTATTGAAACAAAAATTAGGAATAGAATAGACAAAAATTATTCCTTAAAAAAGCATAGATTAGAAGATATAGTTAAAAAGAATATATTGGATAAATTGGAAAAAATTCGAAGAAGTGATTAAAATCTATTGACTGAAAATTTAGTTATAGAGTATAATCAACTTGATGTTATATTTTTTAATGGAGGGGATACCTTTGGAGAATAAGGGCTGTATCAATAAGAAAATTTCCTCCTTTCAAGAAAAATTAGATGAGGAAGTTGTTATCGAAGCGAAAAAAGGGGATAATTGGGCACAAGAGTATTTAATAAATAAGTATGAAAACTTTGTTAAGGCAAAAGCTAAATCTTACTTTCTAATAGGAGCAGATAAAGAAGATATATATCAAGAAGGAATGATAGGTTTATATAAAGCTATTAGAGATTTTAAACCTGATAAACTATCTTCATTTAAAGCCTTCGCAGAATTATGTGTTACAAGACAGATAATAACTGCAATAAAAACAGCTACACGTCAGAAGCATATCCCATTGAATACATATGTTTCTCTAAATAAGCCTATATATGACGAAGAATCTGATAGAACTTTACTTGATGTTTTATCTGAGGCTAAAGTATCTGATCCAGAGGAGCTGATTATTAGCAGGGAGGAACTGACACATATACAGAATGAAATTGGAGAAGTGTTATCAAGTTTAGAAATGGAAGTTCTCATGTCCTATTTAGATGGAAAATCATACCAAGAAATTGCTTGTGATTTAGATAGACACGCAAAGTCTATTGATAATGCATTGCAGAGGGTAAAAAGAAAATTGGAAAAATGTCTGAGTGATAAATAAAAATACATATTGACAAAAAAGTTTATTTGTATTAAAATTTATAATCGGTATATAACCTTTTTAGATTTAATGTGGGCGGGAGTAGTTCAGTGGTAGAACACTAGCTTCCCAAGCTAGCCGTCGCGGGTTCAATCCCCGTTTCCCGCTCCAGAACAAATTGCCCATGTAGCTCAGTAGGCAGAGCGTCACCTTGGTAAGGTGGAGGTCACCGGTTCAATCCCGGTCATGGGCTCCAATAATATATAAGAAATACAACACACCAGGATAAGTTTACTTAAAAAAGTGTTAAACAAATAAGGAGGAATAATAAAATGG
>NZ_JAEEGC010000085.1 GCF_019207025.1 Clostridium thailandense
TTCTTAGATTTTCAAAATACTGAGCTTTAGAATGATTAAAAGTTTTTATAGTGCTGAAGCTTGGTAACATCTACCGGAGCATAAGTTTACTTTCGGCCGTGGACATCTATATTCAAGCTATTTAATCTAAATCATATTCTCTAGCATTTTCCTCACCCTTTAGTACTCTAAGTGTACCTAAAGCTAGTGATTCCATTTCGTTTTCTCCAGGAACTATTTCAACTGGTGCAATAAACTTAACTCGTTTTGTTATCCAGTCTGTTATCATTTTAGAATATGCTATACCTCCAGTAATAACAATAGCATCTACCTCTCCATCTACTACTGTTGCTAACTCACCTATACCCTTAGCAACTTGATAAGCCATAGCTTCATAGATCAGTTTTGCATTTTCATCTCCATTATCAATCATCTTTTCAACTTCTCTTGCATCAACTGTACTAAGGTAAGCTTTTAATCCACCGTTTCCTCTTAGCTTTTTATTCATGGTATTTTTATCAAACTTTCCAGAATAGCAAAGCTCTATAAGCGGTCTGCAAGGAACTCTACCTGCTCTTTCAGGTGAAAAAGGACCTTCATCATCAGAAACTATGTCTACCATTTGGCCTTTATTATGAACACTTAGAGATATTCCTCCACCTAAATGAGCAACAACGAAATTCATATCTGAATATTTTTTATTATATTTATCAGCAACTTTCATTGCTGTTGCTCTAGAATTGAGAACGTGGCTAGTACTTGTTCTTGGTATATCCGGCATACCTGATATACGTGCTATGTCTGATAACTCATCTACTCTTACAGAATCGTAAATATATGCTGGTATGTTAACAGTATTTGCTATCTCATAAGCTATTAATGCTCCTAGATTTGAAGCATGCTCCATAATAGGATTATTTTTTAACCTATCTACCATTTTATCGTTAACTATATATGCTCCTGATTTTACTGAAGGAAGCATTCCACCTCTTCCTACCACAGCAGATAGTTCGTTAACATCGTATCCATTTTCCTTCAAGAATGAAAGTATCACTTCTTTTCTCATATTAAATTGTTCTGCAACTTTATTGTACTTCTCAGTCTCTTCTGTAGGATGATCAAGAGTTTTGCAGAATACTTCTTTTTCATTTTCATATATGGATATTTTAGTTGAAGTAGACCCTGGATTAATAGCTAATATTTTATAACTCAATGTTATTCCTCCTTTTTTAAAAGGCTGCTGCAAAATATACTGTATAGTTTTCTTTACTTTGCAACAGCCTTTTTCTGTTAATCTTTTTAATTTTATAAATGACCACACTAGACACTTAACTTATACGCAGGGATATGTTAAGTGTCGGACGTGGGTATCTATAATAAATCCTTATACTAAATTCATTCCTGTCTCAAGAGCTTTTAAGTTAAGTTCTACAAATTTTGGTTTAACATTGTCTCTTATAATTTTTTCCCAATCTATTTTCTCAAGCTCCATTGATTTAATAATAGCTCCAAGTAAAATAACATTCGCTACTTTTGAGTTTCCAAGTTCTTCAGCATGCTTTTGAGCATCAATTGCTACTGTTTTAACTTTTGCACTAAGTTTTTCTATAATCTCTGTAGGATAATCTGCTTTTCCTGCAAGAATAGGCATAGAATCAATCTGAAAATCATTAACTACAACTTTTCCGTCTTTTTTCAAATATTCAAGCCATCTTAAAGCTTCCATTTTTTCAAAAGAAACTAGTATATCTGCTCCTCCAATTTCAATAACTGGGGATTGAACCTTGTCTCCATATCTAACTTGCGAAGAAACAGAACCACCTCTTTGGGACATTCCATGAATCTCACTCATTTTTACATCATATCCTGCTTCCATAAGACCAGTTGTCAAAAGTTTACTAGCAAGTATAGTTCCTTGTCCACCTACTCCTACTAAAAGAATACTCTTTACCATATTAAGCTTCCACCTTTCCAATAGCTTTTGTTGGGCAAACTTGAAGACAAACTTCACAGCCTACACATGAATCTGAACCGATTTTTGCTTTCTTATTTTCCTTATCAAAGGATATAGCTGGACATCCTGTTTTTATACACATTTTACATCCAACGCATTTTTCCTCATTAACACTGCATTTACTTTGGAATACATTAGTAAACTCTTTCTTATCACTTTCTGTTAACTTCTTAAGAACACATGGCCATCTTGTAATAATTACTGAAGGTTCATCAAGACTTAATGCCCAATCTAATGTATCCTTTACCAACTTAAGATTATTTGGATCTATTATTGCTATATTCTTAATACCACAAGCTTTAACAAGATCCTCTATATTTGCTTCAACGGTTTCTTCTCCTTGAAGTGTATATCCTGTTCCTGGATTTTGTTGATGTCCTGTCATACCAGTTATTCTATTGTCTAGTATTATATTAACCGTATTACCTTTGTTATAAGCCACTTCTAAAAGTGAGTTTATACCTGTATGCAAGAAGGTTGAATCTCCTAGCACTGATACAACTCTCATTTTATTGTCTTGCTTCATGTTAAATACTTTTTGAGCTCCGTGTCCGATACTTAAGCTTCCACCCATACATACTGCTGTATCCATAGCATTATATGGAGCATCAAAAGCCAAAGTATAGCAGCCTATATCTCCAGATACCATTACATTTTTTCTCTTTCCAAGCTCATAGAAGAAACCTCTGTGAGGACATCCTGCACAAAGTGCTGGTGGTCTTGGAACAACTTCATTTTTATCATAGTCTATTGTCTCATTTGCTTGGCCATAAATTGTTTTTCTTATAACATCTGGTGTCATTTCTCCGTAAGCTGGGAAAAGATTCTTTCCATAACAATCAAAACCTAATCTTCTAACTTCATCTTCTATATATGGATCATTTTCTTCTACAATATATAACTTATCAACCTTACCTGCGAATTCTTTAATTTTTTCAGTAGGAAGCGGATTAGTAAATCCTAATTTTAAATAAGAAGCTGTATCCCCAAATACTTCTTTAGCAAAACTGAAAGCAGCTCCTGAAGCAATTATTCCAATCTTTGTATCGTTCCATTCAATGTAGTTTAATTCAGTTGTATTTGAGAATTCTAAAAGCTGTTTCATTCTTTCTTGTAATGATGCTCTAAGTTTTCTTGCATGAGCTGGAACTGTTAGATATTTTGCTGGATTTTTAGCATATTCTTTAATTTCAACTTCTTTTCTATCATCACATTCAACTATTCCTTTGGAATGACATGCTCTTGTGGTCATTCTTATTAATACAGGAATATCATATTTTTCACTAAGTCCATAAGCCATCTTAACCATATCTTTAGCTTCCTGGCTATTTGTAGGCTCAAACATTGCAACCTTAGCAGCTTTAGCATAATTACGGTTGTCCTGTTCTGTTTGTGAAGAATGTTGACCTGGTTCATCTGCAGATATTAATACCATTCCTCCGTTAACGCCTGTATAAGCAAAAGTAAATAATGGGTCTGCTGCAACATTAAGACCTACATGTTTCATTGCTGCTAGTGATCTTGCACCAGCAATAGATGCGCCTATTGCAGCTTCTACAGCAACCTTCTCATTCGGTGCCCATTCTGAATAGATTTCTTTATATAATGCAACATTTTCTAATATTTCCGTACTAGGTGTTCCTGGATATGCTGAAGCAAATCTAACCCCTGCTTCCCAAGCTCCACGAGCAATAGCTTCATTTCCTGTTAATAACTTTTTCATAATTCCACTCCTATCAATTTTATAGTTAATATGAATAAATTAAATCTACTAACTTTTTATTGTAAATAACTCATGTAAAAATGCTGTTAATTTTATGCTTAATATAATAGTAATCCTTCTTATATCTTAAAAATATAGCAACTATCATGCCAATATCGAAATGGTCTGCAAACTGGCATTCTAATGTAAATGTTATCATTTCAATATTAAAAAAGATGTAAACTAAGTTAACACCGTGTCAACTTAATTTACATCCTAATCCTGTTTCCTCTTTTTCCATAAGGCTGTTCTACTTATACCTAAGTGTTTAGCTATTTCTGTCTTCGTCATACCTTGATTGGACAGCATTTCTATCATTTTTTCCTCCACTTATTACAACCTCTCTACTTTTATCTATATATTTATGTACTCTCCCTTCTATTTCTTCCTTAACGCTGTATCTTTCAATATTAAAATCCATGGTTTTAGAGTTAAATATAAAATAAATAACATAGGAATGCCATCATTATTCTAATGGAATCAATATTATACGTTGAAACGAAGTTAAATTAGTTCCAAATGAAATATCTTTCTTTAATAATGTATATTTATTGCCAGAAATCAATAATATAGGTTCATTTTTTATGCCTTTACTAATAATTTTACATGATTTTTTTTGTTCTTTTAAATAATTAACCACTGAATTCGTTAAGTCTTCCATACTTGAATTCATTTCATCTAATAATATTATAAGTGCAGTTTTCTCAATAGAATTTTTCTTAATTCTTCTTATAAATTTTGATATCTCATTTTTCGCCCCAATCATAATATATTTTCCTCCGTTCTTATAGTATACAACTTTTAATTTTTACACTTTTTTACTTCTAAATACATACATTTTTTATTATAGGTTATAACTACATCAAAACATTTTCCTCTCCACCCTGTACTTCTTTATAATCAAAGCCTGTTTCATTTATCACATCTAAAAAAAGGGAGCCCAAAACCAGTTACTTAGTTCTGCGCCCCCTTTATACTAAATCTGAGGAAGCTATTTAATTCTTAAAACTACTTACTTAATAAATCATAAATTTCATTCTGGACTTCAGCAGATACAACTCCTGTTCCTCCAAAAATAGTGACTGTTTTTAATTTGGCATTTTTTAAGTAAGTCTTTTGTGCTTCAGTAAGACTGCTGTCTACAAGCATCATAGGTGCCCCGTTATTTGCTGCATAAACACTTCCTGCTACTGCATCTGGAAAATTATTTCCTGATGCTATGCAAACTGTATTTCCTGACAAATCAAAGTTTTGTATTATATTAAGAGATGTTTCAAATCTGTCTGATCCTCCTATTCTCACAATATTTGTTTTGTCTATTGCTGCTATTTTAGCAACCTGATCTTCAACTTCTCTGCTTACAACTCCTTCTGCTCCTATAATATATACTTTACTTGGCTTTATTAATGAAATTGCTTTCTTTTCTATTTCTGGAATCTCATTTTTATTTACCATAAATATAGGATATTGTTTCATTGCAGCAATACTGCTTATTGATAGTGCATCTGGATAATTTTCTCCTGATACAATTACTATTGGTGTTCCTTCCGCTGCTCCAAGTGTATCAGCAATTTTTGCTGTAGTTTCAAATCTATCTGCCCCACCTAATCTAGTGATGTTTTGGAATCCAATTCCATTTATTTTCACTTCCATATCCTTACTTACTACACCAGTTCCGCCAAGAACATATACAGTTCCTGTAGAATCCATATTATCTTTTAAATAAGCTAATATCTTATCTTGATCTGCTTCATCACTTCCACCAAGTAGTATGGGAGCATTAAGTTTGTATGCTAGCACACTGCCAGTTAACGCATCTGGATAGTTTTCTGAGGATGCAAGTATAACTTTTGAAACCTTTCCTGCGTAAGTTGCTTTTGCTATTGCAAGAGCTGTATCCACTCTATCTTCTCCTGATAATCTTTGTATTGCTGCGGCCACTGGTGTTACTGGAGCTGCTGAACCTCCGCCACCGCCACCTGATCCTCCAGTATAAACTGGTGTTGTGTCTTTTATTGTTATAACTAAAACTTGTACAGATCCTGCACTAAAGTTAAAGTTTAGTGTTGTTGTTCCTACAGACTGTTTTGCTAAATAAGCTTTTGTAATTGTTACTACATTATTGTTCACTGTATAATCTGTACCATTTACCAAAGTATTAATTCCATTTGTAATACTAACTAAATTAGCTCCATTTAGAGTCATTGTAGTACTTATATCTGCTTGGTTTGAAACATTCTTATCGAAATCTCCTGTACTTGGATTTATATTTGTACTTATTGCATTCATTTTGAAGTCCCATTTTACAATCTCTTGTTCTACAGAAATTGTAGGACTTGTATATTGGCTATAACCATCTTTAGTTGCAACTATATAATAATCTGAGTTGGGGAATACCATCCATCCATAAGTTCCATTAGCATCACTTATTTGTGGATCTTTATTATCATTAGGTTTAAATCCATCTATACCAGGAAGCACTACCATAGTATCTGGAGTTTTTCCTGCTGCCTTGTTTCTATCTGTATTTGCATAATATAAGGTTAGATTAACTTCTGAGATTACTTGTCCTGTAGCTGCATCTGTTATTGTACCATATGGATCTATTAAGCAGCTTTCTAATTTTATATCTCCACTGCTAGAAACTGTAACATCAATATTTCCTATAATAATTTTTTGTCCATTTCCTAAATCATAAGTAACATTAAATTTAGTTTCTGTGTTATTTGCTAAACCTTTAACTTCAATTGTGCCATCTGCAGCAATTGATACACTAACTGTTTGTGTATTTCCAGAACTATCTGGTGTTGAAAAACCTATTTGAGTTAAATCTGTTAATGGACTCTTTGTACCATCTGCTCCTTGTACTACTACTGCATCTTGAGATTTTATTGCCACAGTTTGTGTTCCATCAGTCTCAGTTGTAGCCTGAGCAGGTATTCCCTTAATAACTTCTCCTTTATCATCTACCAAATCACCTGTTACTGCTTTTGTAGGTGTAGGTGGTGTTGGTGGTATATATGGCGAACTGCCTCCTCCATCAGATGCAGGTGCTATATAAGTATACTGATCTGCTGAGCTTGTTGAACTTGTTCCACCTGCTGTTGTAACAGTTATATCTACTGCTCCTGCTGAACCTGCTGGTGCTGTTGCTGTTATCTCTGTGTCAGAAACTACAGTAAAGTTTGTTGCAGCCGTGCCTCCAAAGTTTACTGCTGTTGCACCTGTAAAGCCTGTACCTGTAATTGTTACAGTTGTTCCTCCAGCTGTTGATCCATTAGATGGACTTACTGCTGTTACTGTTGGTGTAGCTACAGGTATATAATCATACCCATCATAATCAACGAGTGCACTTGTTCCATATTGTGTTGTAACAGTTACATCAACCCATCCTGCTGAACCTGCTGGAGCTGTTGCTGTTATCTGTGTGTCTGAATCTACATGGAAAGCTGTTGCAGGAGTATTTCCAAACTTCACTGCTGTTGCTCCTGTAAATCCTCCTCCTGTTATTATTACTGTTGTTCCTCCTGAAGTCGATCCGCTACTTGGGCTTACATTTGTTATTTCTGGTATATAAGTAAATTTGTCTGCTGAACCTGCTGAGCTTGTCCCATCTGGAGTTGTTACTGTTACATCCACAACTCCTGCTACTGCTGTATCTGCTGGCACTTTTGCTTCTATCTCTGTATCTGAAATTACAGTAAAATCTGTTGAAGCATTAATTCCAAACTTTACTGCTGTTGCTCCTGTAAATCCTGTACCAGTTATTGTTACTAATCTTCCTCCTAAAGCACCACAGCTTGACGCATTTACTGTTGTTACTGCTGGTGCAGCTGCTGCCGAAGGGAAATTAAGAACAATGTTATCAAAATTGGCATCGAGAGTTCCATCAACCATTAACTTAACAGAGGTTACGTTTTTAAAGTCTGGATTTGAGCTTAAATCAATATTCTTACTTTCATTTGTATTGAAGGAAAATGCTACACTTTTATTCATGTCACTATTTGGAGCAAAAACATATAGACCAGCACTCCCTGCTGCATTCATTAATTGTATGCTGTTAAAATCAAATGTTTTTCCACCTTGTACTGAGAATTCAATCCACTGATCCGTATCATACAACGAAAAGTAATTTCCAGACATTCCAGTTGGCGTTGTTGTATGGTAATTTGCAGCTGTATCCAACATCAAATCTCCACCATTATCATCAACCTGCAAAACATTTCCTGAAACATCCTGAATAGTTACTGTACTTACACCATGATTAGATGCTGATGCATTTGAATCTATTTGTGGACTATCTCCTGTAAAACAAATACCTGATCCTGTTGTTGACGATACTGTATAAGTATACTGGTCTGCTGAACTTGTTGCGCTTGTTCCATTTGGTGTTGTAACAGTTACATCTACTGCTCCAGCTGAGCCTGCTGGTACTGTTGCTGTTATCTGTGTGTCTGAATCTACTGTAATACTTGATGCTGTTGTACTTCCAAAATTAACTGCTGTTGCTCCTGTAAAGCCTGTACCAGTTATTGTTACTGTTGTTCCTCCAGCTGTTGAACCACTTGATGGATTTACTGCTGTTACTGTTGGTGCTGGCACAGTCATGAATGCACCTTTATAAACCTTACCACCACTATGATCTGTAATATATACATTACCTGAACTGTCTGTCTCAATTCCATAAGGAGTAACAGTTGCTGGCAGGTCTCCAGTTATGTCAGTCCATGTTGGAGTTCCAGATCCATTTAATGTGCATTGCTTTATCTTATGATTTCCAGTATCAGCAACATACAAGTTGGTGCCTGAACTATCTGCCACAACATCCATTGGCCCGTTTAAACTACCTCCTGCTATGTC
Organism: Clostridium thailandense; assembly: GCF_019207025.1. Classification (GTDB taxonomy): domain Bacteria; phylum Bacillota; class Clostridia; order Clostridiales; family Clostridiaceae; genus Clostridium_AM; species Clostridium_AM thailandense. The sequence goes on from NZ_JAEEGC010000085.1 coordinate 8,616, forward strand.
TGTATATGTGATACTTGATGAACTTGTTACTTTCTGAATTTTGTTATTCCCAGTATCTGCAATATACAGATTGCCTGAACTATCAGCATCAATGCCTCCTGGGTTTGATAAGCTTCCTGATTGAGTTATATCATTCCAATTGTAACCCAAATTTCCTCCAACCCCATGCCATAATTTTGCTGTAGGATTCGCAGTATCTGTCACATACAAATGTTCATCATTGCCATCATAAAACTGAAAAACCCCATTCGGATTAGTAGGCAGAGGTGCATTTAAGGATGTAACTGGGTTCCACGAATACATACCCATATAACTGCTTCTAACGATTGTTGAGTTGTTATCAACTACATACAAAACGTATGGGTTCCATAGACTTATGTGTCCTGGATTAACAAAAGTGTAAGAAAAATTGCTCATAGTCGTCCAGGTTCCATTGCCAGTAGATTGTTTAACTGTTTTATCAGTAGAATCTGTGACAAATAACTTCACACCACTGGATTCGTCTATCGCAATTCCATATGGACTGCTAAAGTTTGAACTACTACCAGTAATATCTTCCCAATGCCAAGTCGTCACCGCCGCATGTGCCACCTGCGGAAGTATTACAAATTGCGTTATAAGCATCAGTAGCATTGCTAAAATTGAAATTCCCTTCTTAAAATTCCTTTTCATTAATTAACCTCCATTCAAATATAAAATTTATTAATTCTTTTGAGTAATCTGAAATAAAATAAATTAAAGCCCTATAAAAATTAAATTTGTCCTTTAATGTTATTTCATCTCTATTTCTTATTATATTTGACGAATCTGAACCGAATTTGAACAAATTATAAACGCAAAAAACTACTATAGATTTCAAAAAGCTTGTAAATTCAACACTTTACAACAATACAATAAATTTTGTGTTAAAGATATTGTAAAATCTCGAAAAAATTTTTTAGAATTTACTGATAAATTTTTTCATATTTTCTTATTTCAAATAAATTTTTTAGGAATACAAATTTTCACTTTAGTTCCTCTTTCAATTCCTCTTTCTATTGCTAAGCCTATATTATAAAGATAAATGAGTCTCTGATTTATCTTCTTTAAAGAGCTTCCTTCACTTTCTTTATCCTCAAACAACTTTCCATAAACTTCATCAGAAATCCCTATTCCGTCATCTTCAACAGTTATTATTACAAAATTTTCTTCACTGTGAGCAGAAACTTTTATAACCCCTCCTTTTTTCATAGGCTCCAGGCCATGCTGCACAGAATTTTCAACTAAGGGTTGAATAATAAGTGGTGGCAGCATGCAGTCTATCTTATCCTCAATGTCATAAATTACTTTTAGTCTTTCACCAAATCGTGCCTTCTCTATAAATAAATAAGTTTCAACTAATTCTAGTTCTTTATGAAAGGTTACAAGCTTATCTCTGTTTCTCAAATCAAAGCACCCTCTTAAATATTGGCTAAACTTTACTAACAAATCCCTAGTCATTTTAGGGTTATCAATTGAAAAAGCTGATATAGTATTTATAGTGTTATAAAGAAAATGTGGTTTTATTTGGGACTGTACGAAAGCCATTTCTAAGCGAAGTAACTCTTCAACAGAAGGATATATTTCTTCACTTGCGTCAATTAACTTCATTCTATCTAGCAATTTATTTACATGAAAATAGTCTGAATCATGCCTATTCACAGGTATGTATGTCCTCCTTTCGTAAATCTATATATCTCATTTTAATACTTCAATCTGAACCGAATTTGAACAAATAGGGATGGCAAAGAAAGTAGAAAAGGCTGATGAATTCAGCTTTTTCGCCGAACTCATCAACCCTTTGGTCAAATATTCTTTATTTTTTATTTAAAAATCGTATTTCTCAGAGTAAAAACCAAACTGGTTTTTGCCATTCTTTTTTACAATATACATGGCCTTGTCTGCATTACCTATTAATTCTTCAGCAGCTTCACCATCATATGATGATATTGATATACCTATACTGGTTGTAACTGTTGCTTCAATTTCCGCTTCATCAAGTAGGATTGGCTTTTCTACTGATGTAACAATTCTATGGCAAATTTCTTTTATTTCAGATATACTAGTAACATTTTTCAAAATAATTACAAATTCATCTCCGCCAATTCTTGAAACAGTGTCACAGCCTCTTACAGCTTCTGAAAGTCGTTTGGCAACATTAACCAAAACAACATCCCCTTTATCGTGACCATATTTATCATTGATTGCCTTGAAGCCATCCAAATCGACGAATAATACACATATTTTATTTTTATTCTGCTTTACCGTCATAATAGAATGTTCAAGTATATACTCTAACCTTCTTCTGTTCGGGAGATTGGTAAGATGATCGTAATTAGCCATTTCTGATAATAACTTCTCCGCTTTTTTACGCTCATTAATTTCTTCTCTAAGCTTAAAGGTTCTTTCATCAACCAATTCCTTAAGGCTATTATGTAAATATGCGTTTTCCAGTGAAATAGTCGGTTGGAAATCTATATCCCTACTTTCCATTGGAATACGTATTGTCATTTTGGTTCCTCCTCCTGATCTTCCTCCTATATCCAATCCATGACCATAAAACCTAATAAGTCTCTGATTTATATTTTTCAAAGCAACACTCTTGCTTTCATCATCAGAAAGCAACTTTCCATAAAGAGATTCTGGAATCCCTACACCATCATCCTCAACGCTTATAATAACAAAATCATTTTCACTGTAAGCAGAAATTTTTACTGTTCCACCATGTTTTCGATCTGCTAGACCATGCTGCACCGAGTTTTCCACCAATGGTTGAATAACAAGGGGCGGCAGCATACAATCTATATTATCATCAATGTCATAAACAATCTGCAGTCTTTTTCCGAATCGTGCTTTTTCTATGAATAAGTAAGCTTCCACCAATTCTAATTCTTTACGCAAATTAACAAGCTTATTCCTATTCTTAAAATCAAAACTGCCCCTCAAATACTCGCTAAGACTTGCCAGTAGATCTCTAGTCATCTTAGGTTCATCCAGTGAAAAAGCTGATATAGTATTAATGGCATTATAGAGAAAATGAGGTTTAATCTGAGCTTGCAGAAAAGCGATCTCAGAACGCAGCGATTCTTCAGTAGAACGATGTAATTCCTCAGTAGTGACAATTAAGTTCGAAAACAATTGAACATTTTTAATTGAAATTGAAAATTGAGCTACCAGCAATTGCAAAATGTTAACATGGTTATTGGTAAAAACATCTGCTGATAAATTATTTTCTATATATAAAATCCCTGTCAATACACCTTGATTTGTAATTGGCATACATAACAAAGATTTAGTTTGATTTCTCTGAATATAACAGTCTTTATAAAAGTTACCTTGTCTTGTAGCATCACCTAACACCACATGCTCTCCAGTGCGTATACAAAAATTAATAATAGAGGTAGCCACTACCCCATGTGCTTCTTCCAAGGGTACAGAGTGTAGTACTTTAATTTCATCTTCTCCCTGTAACCACTCAGCTTCTATATTCCATCCATGTTCATATTTCAAAAGTATATATGCTTTCTGTGCTCCCGAATTTTCTACCACTATTTTCATGATCTGCCTCAATAAATCAGGAAGCTGCATCTCTTTAGAAACAGTACGGTAGGCACTCATTATAGACATCAAATCTACAGCTTCTAATTCAACCATTCCATCAGCTTTCTCTACTTTTCCTCTACTTTCTGAGGTATTAAGCAAATATCTATATCTCTCTGCCATATGCCTTGTCTTAGCATCTGCTCCCCACATTTTGTATCCCTTGAAAGCTTCTTTCATATAAAATTCTGCTTGCTTATTCATACCACTGGCTAAAAACATTTTGGCTGCCAACTCATTAGCTAGTGCTTCATCCCGAATAAATCCATTCCTCCCAGCTGTTTGTATAGCCAATTCATACAATTCAACTGCCATATATGTTTTGCCTTCAATACGTGCAAGTTCAGCCTCTAATATATATTGCAAATGTTTAAAATTCGCTTCATTATACTTTGCCAAAGATTTCACATACTTATATTCTTTCCTTAATCTTCGTCGCGCCTTGCCAGCTTCTTTTGCTCCCATTTCTGATATGTTTACAGCTAAAACCAAGAAATTACATATCCTGCACTCTACTATATACGGAGTACCTGAATGCTGCTTCATATATTTATCTGACTCTTTTAAATATTTCATTGCTCCTGCATAATCATCATAGATATAATGAATGTACATCTTTTCCTTGTAGTACACTCCTATTCCAGACAAGGAATTAATTTGTTGCATAAACTCTACACATTCTTCCTCACTGCATACAACTCCAATGCTGCCATTTAAGTCATAGGTTTCTTGTGATACATTCATAGTAAACTTTCCATCAGTAAGTCCAATATAATTGAGCCACCTATGAATAAATAAAAAGGACATATAATATGCATATTTGTTATTTATCTGAATAATTAAAGGAACTTGTTTCATTACTTTTTCTATTAGTAACTTCAAATTCGTATCAGCTTTAAAAGCATACATGAAAGTGCTAGCTAAACCGATTTGATAATGATCTCCGTATCTTATTGCCTCTTCCAAGGTTTTTTTGAACCACTGATCTACATCCTGCCATGACTCACTCCACGCATGCCCCATAAATCCATAAGCAAATAACACACTTGCTCGATATTGAGCACGTTCCTCTGATTCAACTAACTTAAGTGCTAATTTATTAAATTTATATGAACCCTGTAAGTCACCTAATACTGCCAATAGAACAGCGTACCCACAATAAATTGAAGCTGCTTCACGGCTATTTCCATAACTAAGAGTGAGATTCAAACTCTTTAAGGTAGATAAAATAAATAGGTTAATATTCCCAGAATTATAAGAGATACTAGTTAATTCACTCATAATTCGTATTATCAACTTTATTTTATCATTTTTTATAGGTGGCGCATTTAGAAGGTTTTCTGTATTTTTTCCCAATAATCTTGTTTTAGCAATTATCAGTTCTTTGATTACAGAATGCCAGCCTGGAACAGATGAAACACCAATTCCTAAAAGCCGCAAGCCAAGAGTTCCGTATTCTATGACCTTATCAAATTGACCTAAAAATCTATAGATGATGCTTTGCATCAGTCGTATTTCCGCTTGGTCTATTGGGGTTTTAGCATGTTTCATCAAAATTTTAATCTGTTTCTCAGCTAAAGCGTATTCATTATTTAGGTATGCACATTCCGCATAAATCTTGACAATTTCAAAAGTAATCTCATAATCTTGACTCCAAGCATTATCAGGTAACACTCTTATACCATTTGAGATATATTGCAGTGATAGTTGAAATGAGGAAGCTGCTTTTGCCTTTTGACAAGCCCATAGATTCAACCTAGATGCCTCCCAGCGTTCCTCTAAGTTCTTAAGTTCTTCAAGTCCTTCATTTAAATGACACACTATACTCATAGCCTGATCTTTTAACATATTTTCTGGTATATTCTGCTTTATGCTCTTACCTATTTTCAAATGCAGCTGCTTTTGATCTTCTTCTTGAATTAGTGCAGCGCATGCTTGCTGAACACGATCATGGGTGAAGTGAAAATCTATGTTAACATCCTTAAGCCTAATTATTGAGACTATATCATAATAATCACTTTCCGGTATAATAATTTCACTATCAACGGCTTCCTTGAGCCAATCTACAACCTCTAAAGCATCAATATTCAGAGCAGCAGCTAATATCTTTAAATTAAATGTGGTACCCACTAAAGCCGCCACTTTAAGCAAACTCTGTGTCTTTGGTGGTAGCTTTAAAATTTTATCAATCATAAAATTAACAATATTGTCACTTATTGGTATATTTTGTATTTCGTTGTCGTTCCATTCCCACTGATGCATTTCCTCACTAAATCTAATAAGATGACTATTATATATATGAAGAAGTATACTCCTTACAAAAAATGGGTTCCCCCGAGTTTTCTTGTAAATTATCTTAGCTAGAGGCTGAGCCTTAGCTTCATCACAATGAACTGTGTCCATCAGTATGCTAGCTACAGCCCTCTCCTCTAGTGGCTTCACGATAAATGTTGTAGCTTTATCCGATTTTCGAAGTTCATAAAATAAATGATATAGCGGATGTTCTGACCTAACTTCGTTATCCCTGTAACACCCAACTATTATAAAGCTCTCCATATCATCAAGGGATAGTAGGTACTTAATCAATTCCATGGAAGACCGATCACACCATTGTAAATCATCTAAAAATACCGTTAGCGGATGTTCTCTTATTGCAAAAACTTTAAAACAATTTCCAACAGTATTTAAAAAACGGTTTCGATTTTCTGTTGGTTCAAGTTCTTCCACTTTAGGTTGAGCTCCAATTATGGACTCAAGTTCTGGAACTAAATCTATTATCAACTGACCATTATCATTCAGTGCTTTTAATAAACGTTCTTTCCACTGCTCTATTATGAAATCTGGCTGCTGTAAAAGCGTTCGAATCAATTCTTTAGCAATCTGTGAGAAAATAAAGTATGGTGTATTTACTTGAAGCTGCTCAGCTTTACCTCTTGCAAAAATACCAACAAATTCAGCAAATGGACGATAAATCTCTTGAATGATGGATGTTTTTCCTACACCTGAATATCCACCTACTAATAACATATGTGAACCACCGACAGCCACCTGCTCATAGATTTTCTTAAGCGTCTCCCTTTCTCTATCCCTGCCATAAAGTTTTTGTGGAATTTGAAATTTATTCGATATATCATTCAAACCAACTTCAAAATCTGCCACAACACCTGATGTACGCAATGACTCTAAGCAGTTTCTAAGGTCATGTACAATACCTGCAGCACTCTGATAGCGCTCTTCTGATTCTTTTTCCATTAGTTTCATTATGATTGCTGAAACTGACTTCGGTATATCTGAATTTACAATATGAGGCACTATTGGTGTTTTAGCAATATGACTATGGATCATCTCTAACATATTATTAGTAGTAAATGGCCTTTTTCCTGTTATCAGCTCATACATAGATACACCAAGAGAATAGAAATCCGTGCGATAATCAATAAATCTACCTGTTCTTCCTGTCTGTTCAGGAGAGACATAAGGTAGCAATACTTCAATCCCCTCAGTATTATGAAATTCTTTATTAGAATAATTCATTTTTTTTGCCAATCCAAAATCAAGTATATTTACCTGACTAAAATCAGGGTTAATCAAGAATTTTCTTGGATTAATTTCTTTATGTATTAAATTTTTGTTGTGAAGCTTTTCTATAACTTCTGCCATTTCAATAAATATCTTTAATATTAACATTAACTTGTGCGTAGAGAGTTGTTTGTCCCCATTTCGTATATTTTCAAATATTGGAGCATCTAAAAGCGGCATGCCCTCAACATTTTCCATAACGATAATATATCCTTTATAATGTTTAATCAGTTCACGTGGGTGAATGAACCCTTGACCATCTATCTGATTTAAAATATTGTATTCATATTCCAGTTGCGCCAATTGTTCTTCTGATGGAAAATTATCTTTCAAGGTTTTTAAAATAGAGAGTTTTCCTTGCTTATTTCGTGCCCTGTAAACAATGGTGTCTCGACTTTCATATAATGTTTCTAAGTTTTCATAACCATGCATATGGATTTTATCCATGAATATCCTCCGCTTATTAAATTATTTTCTCTTCTTAATACGTTTCTTATATATTTAAAAGGCTAAATAAGGATTTGAGATCAATGCATCCATATAAATTTCAATTGGTATGCCTTCATCCTCTGTAAATATTTCTTTAATCCTTTGGTAATGCAAAATCGCAGCCTCCTTGTTGTTTAGAAGCAGGTGTACCGCAATAATTTTGGCATGAATATCTTCAGTAAAAGGAAATATATCCGCCCATTTTTTTAGATATACCATAGCAGCCTCAAACCGCTGCTTCTGCACTTCATTATCAACTATTTTTTCTAATAATTCAAAACAATTTATTTCTAGCTCTGCACCTTTTTCCGCTGCCCATCTATATCCATTACCCGTTAAATATCCATTTTGATAAATCTCTATTGCATGTTTTAAGCTTTCCATACTTAAGCTTCCATTTTTATACTGTTTATATAATTTTATATACTCTGCACAATCCCAATAGTCTGGAGACCATATTAAGCGGCAAATTCCGCCATCCTTACGACTATTCTCAATAATATTACTTAAACCAAAGTTCTCTAGGTCCTTTCTTAATTGATATAGCGTTGTATATAAAATTGATTGTGCCTTATCTACATCTCGATCATACCATAACTCTTCCATTATTTTCTCTTTGGAGACTGGATTCCCTTGGTGGTGAATTAAAAATGCAAAAAGTTCCTCAGTTTTAACTGTCCTGAATTTCATCTTCTCTCCATTTTCTGATTCCACAGAAAAACGACCGAAGGAACTCACCAATATACATCTTGACTTCTCATCCTTCTTTTGATCTCCACACCTTTTTATATATCTTTCTAAGGTTTTTTTCATCCGTTCTTCCGTAATTGGTTTCATGATGTAATCAAGTGCATCTGTCTCAAATGCTTCAATAGCATAACTATCATATGCAGTTACAAATACAATAAATATATCAGATCTAATCTCGTTAATACGCCCAGCCAATTCGAGACCGTGTATGCCAGGCATTTTAATATCCAATAATATTAAATCCACCTCTATTGTAGGTATACATTCCAATAGCTCGTCCTGATCTGAAAAAGCACCACGTATTTGGACATTATCAAATGCTCTTAACACACTTTCAGCCATTTTTAATGCTGGCAGCTCATCATCTACAATTATTACTCTAATCATACTATTTCTCCTTTAAATACAATGCAGCATAATTATCTTACTTTCTACTTTCAATCTGTAATACTCAATCCTAAATTATGATTATCTAAAATTAATTATAAAACATATTATAGCACCATTCATTATTAGTAACTACACCCAATATAATTTCTATTTTATAAAATCATAACAACTTATATTTTAAACATTAAAAATGTGTAAGACAAATATTATACCTTACACATTTTCTATATATTACAGCTCTGTACTCATTCCCTTTTCTTTTTAATTCTTATCACTATGTCTTCCTTTATTTTAACAATTTCCGGTAATACCTCTAGATTATCAAAACTCTTCTTCAAATTCTTTATACTTATTACTTTATCACTTCCTAATAAATAAAATTTAATCAAGTACTTACCCAAAATAAATGTTATCATTTCAATATTAAAAAAAGATGTAATCTAAGTTAACGTTATGTCAACTTAATTTACATCCTAATCCTGTTTCCTCTTTTTCCATAAGGCTGTTCTACTTATACCTAAGTGTTTAGCTATTTCTGTCTTCGTCATACCTTGATTGGACAGCATTTCTATCATTTTTTCCTCCATAGATTGATACATATCTCTTAAACTAATATTACCATCTATTTGCTCGTGTTTTTCATATTCCACATCTTCATCTTCATTTTCATCTAGATCAAGTTCATGAAATAATACATATCTTTGAGAAGCGTTTCTCAATTCTCTTACATTCCCAGGCCATGTGTAACTTATTATTTTATCTTTCTCCTCATCACTTAGTTTTAATTCCTCATTTTCCTCTGACAACTCTTCCAAATAATATTTAAATAATGGAACTATATCTTCTTTCCTTTCCCTGAGAGGTGGAATACTTAATTTTAGTATATTCAGTCTATAAAACAAGTCGCTTCTAAAGCCTCCAGCTTTAACTTTCTTCTTTAACTCTTCATTCGCAGAGGCAATAACTCTTACATTTAAAGGAATAACATAATCTGACCCTATCCTCATTATTTCTCTTTCCTCTAAAACACGCAGCAGCTTTGCCTGCAGATTAAAAGATATACTGTTTATTTCATCTAAAAATATAGTTCCTCCATGAGCGAGCTCAAATAATCCTGGCTTTCCCCCTTTTCTTGCTCCTGTAAAGGCTCCTTCTTCATATCCAAAAAGTTCACTTTCCAAAAGGCTTTCCGATATTGCCGCACAGTTAACAGCTACAAAAGGTTCCTCTTGTCTTTTACTTATATTATGAATACTTTGTGCAAACATCTCTTTACCGGTTCCACTTTCTCCATAAATCATCACAGTACTATCTGTAAGTCCTATCTTTATTGCCTTCATTACAGTGTCCTTCATAACAGAATCATGGGCAATAATATCTTCAAATTTATACTTAGCAACAAGTCCTTTTTTATTTAATTCATACCTTATTTTCTTTTCTAAACTTTGAAGCTTAGTAATATCCTGAAAAGAGCATAAGACACCATTAATATGTCCATCCACATCTAAAATAGATGTATTTGAAGTAATTACAATTTTTTTTAGCTTTTTAATTGCATTGTATTCGTTAACTTTACTCTCCAAAACATCCATCATAAATTCAAGTTCTGGATAAACCTCTAATAGTTTTCTATCCATTATATTTTTTCTATCCTTATTTAGCACTTCCTCCGCTATTTCATTATATAATATAATCTTACCTTCCCTGTCTACTGCAATAACGGCATCATGTACTCCATCCAGTATAGTTTTTAAAATCTTATTTTTACACTTTTGCTCATATAAGCTGTCTACTAGTTCCTTAGCATAGGTTATCCCTTCATGTATGGACTCCTTACTGGCACCTATATGGACATTATCTATTCCTAGTTTTCGAGCACAACTACAGGGGATTCCTCCCCCAATTATTACAACCTCTCTACTTTTATCAATATATTTATGTACTCTTCCTTCTATTTCTTCCTTAACGCTGTATCTTTCAATTATAATATGGGTTTTAATCAAATCTTTTAATTCATCATAATCAAAGTACTCATAAATAGAAATAAACAGAACTATTTGCTTGTTATATACGCTTGCTGCTTTTACTGAACGTAGGATATCCAGTGTAGTTATTTTCAAATTTACTACAGGAATATTTACCTTACCAACTGTATAAGCATAGCCGCCACTTCTAGCTACAATAGCTTTAGCCCCTTTATTTTCCAGTATTTTTCCCTGTTCTTCCATTTTATTAGGGTCTAGTATATCTATAATAATTTTTCTCTGCTCTACATCATCAGGAAATAATTCTATAATACTATTTTTAAGTTCTTCATCTGATGCAATTACTCCTATTTTTTTATCCATATATGTTCTCCTAATAGTTTGTATTTATTTCTGTATAATATTATATCATTAGCGCAAGATTCTATATACGGAATATTTCAATATTTCTTTGTAATTCATTTGCAAGTTTGGAAAGACTTTTAGATGCTTCTGCAATCTGCTCAACACCTGCTGTTTGCTCTTGAGTTGAAGCTGCAACCTCTTCGGTTCCAGAAGCAGCTTCTTCAGATATGCTTGCGATATCACCAATTACCTCACCAGCTTCCTTCGCTTTTCTATTTATCTCCTTTGATACATCAGTAACTTTTCGAATATTCAAATTGATATTCATAACAACTTCCTCTATATTATGAAATGCATTTATTGTATCAGATAAAGCTTTTTCTTGATCGTTTAAAACTACCTCTACGGTACTCATCTCATATACTACTCCTTTAACACTTTCTTGAACTTCCTTAATAATACCTTCAATTTTTTGTGCAGATATTGTAGATTGTTCAGCAAGCATTCTTATTTCTTCTGCAACCACTGCAAAGCCTTTTCCTTGCTCTCCTGCACGTGCAGCTTCAATGGCTGCATTTAAGGATAATAAATTAGTCTGTTCAGATATACTCATGATAGCACTAAGAATTTCTCCAATTTCTGCAGATTTTTTTGACAAAGCATTAACAGAAACTCCCACTCTCCCCTCAACTTCTTTATTCTCTGTCATTTTAACTTTTTGATAGTCAACAGAATTCTTACCAACTTTCACTTTATCCTTAGCTGTAACTGCAAGCTGCTCAGACTTTGACATTTCATTAGTTATGTCCTGTATTCCAGAAATCACTTCAATAATTTTTTGGTTACCTTTCTCAGTTGAAACTGCTTGCTCACTTGCTCCCTTAGCCAATTCATTGATTGCCTCTGAAATTTGAGAAGATGCACGGCTTACCTCTTCTGCAGATGACGTCATTTCCTCAGAAGAAGCTGCCGTATTCATACTCATTTCACGAACCTCATAAATAACTGTTTTCAATTTATTAACCATGATTTGAAATGCTTTAGTTAATGCTCCAATCTCATCTCCAGATTTTGATACATATACTTCTTGAGTTAGATCCCCATCAGCAATGGCTTCTGCAACTTTAGATAATTTCTTAAGTGGATTGGAAATGGAACGGCTAAATATTAATACAAAAACTGACGCTACTATAATGCATAACATCGATATCAAAATAATCTTCCAAATAAGACTTGTAATCGGCCTCATATAATCAGCATCTGCAATAGAGCATGAAAGAAACCAGTTATTTTCAGAATATTTTGTGTATGCTATTGTCTTTTTTACACCTTTCAGTGTATATGAGCCATAGGATTTTGGAACTTTAAGCATTTTTTCATAAAGAGTCTTTTGCGAAGGATCTTCCTTGGTCATATCAGACTTAAATACTAGCTCCTTCATTTCATGTGCAATTACAATTCCCTTTTTGTTAAATATAATATAATTATATTTCTCTCCATCATCTCTCTTAATTAAGTTATCCATCAACTGTGTAAAATTAATAGGCATTCCTAAAACACCAATAAATTCTTTTTCTGAACTATAGAGTGGAACCACAATCACCATGATGGGATTTCCAGTTGACGAGGACACTACAACATCAGATACCACTGTTTTATTAGAGTCACGAGCAGAAGTAAAATAATCTCTCTTACTTATATTTACACCATCTGATTTTCCATTCAAAGCGTCAGCAACTGTTACTCCTTTGCTGTCAGTGAAAAATAAATTTTCATACATTCCATCATTTTTTTTGTAAAAATCACTAAGATACTCTCTCATTCCTTGTTTATCAGATGCTTTCACTTCAGAAGCTCCTTTTATAAGTTCCGTCAGTGCATTGATTGAATTCGTATCATGAGCAATGGCATATGCCTCAATTTTTTGACCATCAATAATTGTTGTCAGCAGTTTTAGTTTACTATTTACTTTACTTTGCATATTTAATAAAGTTTCCGATTTAATAGTATTTGAAAACTGAATTGTACTTACAATCCCCACAATAGATACTGGTAAAATAACAAAAATTAATGATACTAAAACTAGTTTTTTAAATATATTCAATTTCCATATTCCTATTTTATTTGAATTTTTCATTCTAAGATACCCCTTTTCTTTTTGAATAAAACTTGATTACTTACTAATCGATCTTAAGCTCAAAAAAATTTCTTTTCATATAACTAACCTTCCACCAATTAATTTCAACATATCTCTCTTCCCTTCTTTATATATCAGGGGGTAAAAAGTTTTTTCTAAAAAAACAATTTCTCATCCTAATTTAATCTTATAATGTGCTGCTTCTAGGGAAGGATTAATTCCAAGCGTATTAGATTTATTAACTACTAAGTATATGAATTCTATAGTATTACTTAAAACTTCATTTTTTTACTTTTTATATTTTATACTATCAGTTGTTACAAAATTGTTGCAAAATTTTAATGTTGAATTCTAGGTGTTAATGAAAAATATGGAACCTTTTATCAATTTTCGATATAATATAAAAATATGTGTATAATATAGCATATAATCAAAGCAACTTTGATCAAAAGAAACTATGTAAGGAGTTAACTGAATTTGAAATCTAAAAACAATGATAAAATTTTCATTATATCTTTAGGTATAGTAATTATACTTTCAATTATTATTAAGATTTTTATTTTTCAAAATAATAATGTTGAAGCTCCGTTATGTAAAAATGGTTTTTTAGATCTTTCTCATTGGGATTTTGAGGCTAGTGGACGTGTTAAATTAAACGGACAATGGGAATTTTACCCTAATGTGCTTTTATCACCTAAGGATATTAATAATAAAGTATTATCAGAAAAATTATATATTAATGTCCCAAATCCCTGGACAAAAGAAGTAAGTAAGAATATACTTTCGAATAGAGGAATAGGAACCTATAGATTAAAAGTTAGGATAAATAAAGATTTATCCATTTATGGCTTAATTACCGAACATATGAGATCAGCAAATAAAATTTTTGTAAATGGTCGAGAGATAGCTAAAAGTGGAAATGTTGAATCCAGTTTTAAAGGCGGGTATTCTTCAAATGTTGTACCAGTTATTTCAATGTTTCCCTCATATGGTGATACATTAGATATTATTATTCAGGTGGCAAATTCAGATTATTATAATGGCGGAATAATACAAAACATTTATCTTGGAAGTTATATAAATATATTAGATTATTATTTTAAAATAAATATATTTAAGATAGTATGTATAGCCTTTTTAATGATGTTCGGAATTTATTATATTAGAATTTATTTTATAACTAGAAAAGAAAAAATACTTATATATTTTGGTATATCCTGTATAATTTATTCTTGCATTTTTGCTATAAAAACTGATAAAATTTTCAATAAGCTTTCTAAATTTATTCCATTTATCATACTATTAAAAACAGCCTTAGCATTAATATGTCTAATTGTGCTCTTCATATGTCTATTTATAAGAGAAAATGGAAAAATATTTATTCCAGACAAATATATGAAAGTGATTACCTTAATAGTTTCAATAAATATATTTCTGGTTTTAATGTTACCAACAAGATTTATGGCTTTGCTTGAAAATATAATTGTACTTATGAATACATTGCTTTTAATTTTAGTGTCTATATTAATGATAAAAGCTCTTGTAAATAAAGAATATGGTCGATTAAATGTTAATGGCACAATGATTTTATTTTTTGGAATTATTTTAAATATAGTTCAATATGTTAATTATATTTTATATTTCTTTTCAATAACAAATAATAATTTTATACCTTTAATTATATTGCTATTTGTGCTAATAGAATGGTCAACTATGTTTCTAGATCAGTATGTACAATCATATTTAAATTTAGAAGTTATGAGGAATAATTTAATTAAATTAGATAAAATAAAAGATGAAATTTTATTAAACACCTCTCATGAATTCAAAACTCCTTTACATACAATAATAAATATTGCTGAAGCAATGAGAAATGAAAAAGAAACATTAAAATTCGAAAAAAATCTATCGAATATTATATCTATAGCAACAAAATTATCAAGTCTTGTAAATGATATAATTGACTTTGAATATCTACAAAATGGAAATATAAAATTTAACAAAAAAACATTTGACATTAATGGTTCCATACAGATGGTAATTGATATTTTAGGATATATGAAAAAAGGTGAAGATATACAGCTCATAAATACTATACCTGTAGGTAAATATTATGTTTATACTGATGAGAATAGATTTAAACAAATTATTTTTAATCTTATAGGTAACTCTCTAAAATATACTGGAAATGGTTATGTGAAAGTAAGTGCAAAGATTATAGATAATTATGTTTATGTAAGCTTCGAAGATACAGGGCTAGGTATTGATAAAAATACTCAAAAAAGTCTTTTTGTTAGAAAAGTATTTTATAAAGAATCTGATTTTATAAAGGGTGTTTCACCAGAATTGGGTCTTTCTATTTCCAAATTACTCGCTCGTAATATGGGGGGAGATTTATATTTAAAGCACTCTGAACTTAATAAAGGATCCATATTTAATCTAAAAATTCCTAAAGTAGCTATAGATAAAAGTATTGCAAATAATACACAAAATGTGAAATTTCAATCGAAGGGTACTACTACGAATATCGCTAAAGAAAACAAATTAAATATATCAATTCCCCTACATACGAATGGCAATGAGGTCAAAAAAGTAAAACTTCTAATTGTAGATGATGATGCTTCAGATGTAATGGTAATGAAAGAAATATTTTATGAATCTCATTATGAAGTTATAGTTGCTTATGATGGAAAAAGTGCTTTAAAATTAATGCACAAACACAAGAATATCTCTATTATATTGCTTGATGCAATGATGCCAGGTTTATCAGGTTACAATGTATGTAAAAAAATACGAGAGAATTATAAAATATTTGAACTTCCTATATTACTCATTACAGTTACACATACTCCAGAAGAAATAGAAGCTGGTCTTGAAGTCGGTGTAAATGACTTCTTAGTAAAGCCTTTCAATTCAAATGAACTAAAATCAAAAGTTAAAACACTTTTAAAGTTAAAAGAAGCAGTGAATGAAATGCTAAAAATAGAAGCTATATTTCTGCAGTCACAAATAAAACCCCATTTTTTATATAATTCTTTAAGTACAATAATTTCCTTATGTTATAGTGATGGCGAGAGAGCTGGAAAACTTCTTGGAGAATTAAGTAACTTTTTACGACTAACTTTTACAATTGATCCTTTTAACTCATTTGTTAGTTTGAAAAGAGAACTATCTCTCGTTAAATCTTACATTGAAATAGAAAAAGCACGTTTTGGAGATAGACTTAAGACTGAACTTAATATAGATGAAAAACTTTTAGAATATAAGATACCAGCCTTGGTTATACAACCTATTGTAGAAAATTCAATACGTCATGGTTTAATGAAACGTATTTCAGGTGGAATTGTAAAAATAGCTGCAAGAAAAAGTAAGAATTTCATTGAAATTACTATAGATGATAATGGGGTAGGAATAGAAAAAGAAGTCTTAGAAAAACTTCTAGATAATACTTTTACAACTAGTATTGGTTTAAAAAATGTAAATAAAAGATTATTGAATAAATATGGACAAGGTTTATTAATAACTAGTGACCTTGGTGTAGGAACTAGTATTACAATAAAAATTCCAATAGAAGTAGAAAATTAAAAATAGGAGGACACAAATCATGCTTAAGGCAATGGTTATTGAAGATGAAGCATTAACTAATGAACATACATGCAGACTTCTTAGAAATGAGAATATTGAGGCAGTAGGATATACAAATTCTTATGAAGCTTTTGATAATATAAATATATATAAACCTGATGTATTATTTTTAGATATAGAAATGCCTGAAATGGATGGATTATCATTGGCCGAAAATGCATACGCCGCTGGGTATGCTGGTGAAATTGTATTTATTACAGCTTATGATCAGTATGCACTAGATGCCTTTCGTGTAAGTGCCTTAGATTATTTACTAAAACCTATTATGCTTGAAGAACTTAATCGTTCAATAGAACGTGTAAAAAAAAGAAGAACTGCAAATTTATATAATAAATCCAGTAATCCAAATAAAAAAATAAGAATTTCATTATTTGGAGACATTCTTCTCTATATAGGAGAAAGCAACACTTCTATTCGATGGATGACTTCAAAAAGTGCTGAAATATTTGCATTTATGCTATTACAAAAGGGTGATACTAAAATATCTAAATGGCAGCTCATGGATGAAATCTGGTCTGATAAAGATCAGCATAAGGCAGATATAAATCTTCGTAGTACAATCAGTAGACTAAATAAAACCTTAAGAGAAAATGATATAGATATTTCTATTACATGTATAGGAAATGGATATAAATTGTGCATTAATGAGTTAAATGTAGAGGTTGATGCATTTAAACTAGAAGACATTGTTTTTGATAATACTCAAATAAGTGATAAAAATTTCGAATGTTATGATAGTATAATATCAAGTTATACTCCAATCCTTGAAGAGTTTAATAGTGAATGGTGTTATGAAGCAAGGGAAATTTATCATAGATACTTTATAAATGGAGCTAAAAAACTACTAAAGTATTATGAAAGCATTGCTGCTGAGCCACTTAAAATGTTAAAAATTATTGAAATTATAATTAAATATGAACCTTACGATGAAGATATAAGAAAATTTGCATTAAAGTTGCATTATGCCATTGGTGGAAAAAAAAGTGTTAAAAAATACTATTTAGAGTATTCTGATTTTATAAAAAATGAGTTACAGATCGATCCAAGCTATTCAATAAAAAAGTTATATAATAGGATATTAAATACTTGATGAAAGCTCTTTCAATAATTTCATGGAAGAGCTTTCAAAAATTTCTGTGTGGTAGAAAAAAGGATAATATTTACTAGCATCTGCAAATAGTCTATGCAGACGGTATTATAAAAGGTTATAGAACTATAATTGACTGGGAAAAGCTTGGTGAACCAATTAAAACTCTCTTATACGTAAAAATTAGTTGTGAAAATTTCAAAGAAATTGTAAACCAGATTTTATCACTTGAGCTTCCTAATGTAGTCATTGAAGAGTGTCACAGATTAGCTGGAGAATGGTGTCTATTATTAAAAATAAGGGCAAGTACTCCAACAGATATTTCAAATTTCATTGATGATTTATGGAAAATAAAAGGTATCAAAGAAACATCCACTACCCTTGTTTTGTCCACCATATTGGAAAACGGAATGCGTAAATAATACATATATAAATTTTGAATGGAGGAATGAAAATGGAACTTAATACAAGAAAAGAGCACTGGAATACTATATTAGCCTATATTGCTGTCTGCATTTTTTGGGGGTCTACCTATCTTGCAATAAGAATTGGTGTCGGTCAGCTGCCTCCAACAATTTTTGCTGGAATCAGATTTATAATTGCGGGTAGCTTAATGTTTTGCTATGCTGCCATTAAAGGTTTATCTATTCCTAAAAATTTATCAGAAGTTCTTAAGATCTCTATTGTAGGAGTATTTCTTCTTGTCGGAGGAAATGGAGGAGTTGTTTGGGCTGAAACTAGAGTCAGTTCAGGTATAGCATCTTTAATGATTGCAACAGTCCCCCTTTTCATGGCACTTATAGAATCCTTAATGCCTTCTAAAACTAAAATCAATAGAAAAGGATGGATAGGCCTATTAATTGGTTTTGGAGGAGTTGCTTTTTTAGTACTTTCAGATTGGAATAAAACACCTTTAGATATTATAGGCATAATATTATTAATTACATCAGCTTTATCCTGGGCACTAGGCTCAGTATACTCAAAAAGCTTCACTTCTACTGCATCAACAATATCAAATATTGCTATACAGATGCTTGCTGGAGGATTTTGTTTATCTTTAATTGGAGCTTTTCATGGCGAATTTTCGAAAGTGAACATTACTGCTAAAGGTTTAGGGGCACTATTATATCTCGTAGTTTTTGGATCTATTGTTGGATACAGTTGTTACATCTATATCTTGCAAAAATGGCCTTCCGCTAAAGCCGGTACTTACGCTTATATAAATCCACCTGTAGCAGTAATTTTAGGTGCTATTTTTCTAGGAGAAGTTATATCTCTAAAGATAGTTTTAGCTACAATAATAATTTTAGGGGGAGTAATCTTAGTACAAATGTCAAAGGTAAAGGTTGTTTCGATGCCTAAGAAAGCTTAATAGCATAATATTAATGGAAACATTGAAAATACAAAGTCTCGTTTAAGTATTTCTAATATATATATAACAATCTAGAATGATAAGCTTGTTCTTTACTAGTTCTATCATTCTAGTATAACCAAAATTACATATTAAGTTGAATTTAAGTTAGCTCTGTAAAATATACTTATTTACATTTTTTTATTGGTATATTTGCAACTAGCATTCTTAAATTATTCTCTTTTTCGTTACCTTTTATCAACTTTATCTCTATATCTGAGTTATCAATAGCAACATATTTTGTAATAACATTTAATATTTCATTTTTTATAATCTCCAAAAGTTTGAGAGATATATCAGTCCTATCATGTACCAGAATAAGTTTTAACCTCTGATTTGCTATATTTTTTGAAGAAGGTTTCACAGAAAAAAGGCTCAACGAATTCACCTCCTATTTAACTGAGAATAACTTTTTAAGTTTATCAATAAAAACATTATTATTCCCTTCAAAACTTCTAAACGGCACTTCTATTCCAGCTATTCTCATAGCTATCTCTTTAAAAGCTTGCCCCACTTCAGCATCTTCATTTAATACAATAGGCTCTCCTCTATTGGTAGATATAGTTATTCTTTTATCACTTTCAACTACTCCTAAAAGTTTTATTTCTAAGTTACTAATTATATCCTCAACATCAAGCATATCTCCGTTTTTCACCATTTCATAATCTATTCTGTTAACAACAAGTTTAATATCACTAAATGCTTTTTTCTTAAGCTTGCCAATAACCCTATCAGCATCTCTTATTGATGTTATTTCAGGATTTACTACAATTATAGCTTTATCGGCTCCAACTACAGAATTTTCAAATCCTTGCTCAATTCCAGCAGGACAATCAATTAACATATAGTCACATTGATCTCTAAGTTCATCGATCAAACCCAACATTTGTTCCGTTTTTATGTCTTCCTTATCTCTTGTTTGTGCTGTTGGAAGTAAAAATAATTTCTCATATCTTTTATCCTTAATCAAAGCTTGTTCTAATTCACACTTTCCTTCCACTACATCCACAAGATTAAAAACAATTCTATTTTCAAGTCCCATCAATACATCTAAATTTCTAAGGCCAGTATCTCCATCAATTAGTATAACTTTCTTATCCATTGCTGCAAGTGCAGTACCTATATTAGCCGTAATGGTTGTTTTTCCAACTCCACCTTTACCTGATGTTATTACTATAATTTCTGCCATGAAAATTTGACCTCCATATCATAAAGTTTCTTATTTTAATCAATTCTTTATTGAAAACATTCTTCATAAATAGTTTTTAAACTGTTAGTTATTGTTTCATTAACTATATTCTCACTAAACTTAAAAAACAAATAGTCTACAACTTTTGGTTCAAAAGTATTTGTAACCAATTTATTTCTGTCCGAAAAAAATATAACTTTCGTATTAGGACAAGACTTGCATATAGCTCTTGCCAAATGCATTCCATTATAATGATTAGTTGTTATCCATATGAACACTATATCTGTTGTTTTATTTACAAATTCCTTTAAAAAATTTTTAGTATTACTATAAACTCCTAGCACCTCTATGTCCATACTGTTTTTAAGCATATTCTTTAAAGTATTACTAGATTTTATTTTCGGATCAATAATCATAACCCTGAACAATTTTCCTCCCCTCCTTACTTTTACACATAATAACTACATTTATCAAATTCAGTCATTATTTTGACCCTTTTACTTGCCAAAACTCTACCATATTTATATTTTATAATATAATTCTGACAAATCTCTGACAAAAAAACAAAAAACGGCATATCGAACCGTTTTCAAGCACATTTTTTTCACTTTATTGCAATATTTTTTCATTTTTTATTCATTTTGACACCATTTTTTTATTCCTTATGAGAACTCTTTTTTAATCTCTGTACAGCAAATACATATTTTCTTCGTAAGGCTTCTTTTTTAGTTTCAGCCCAAATCCATCCTTCTTCAGATAAATATTCTCCCTTATACAAGCCTATAGCACACTCTAAGAAAGTTGCATCTTGTAAATCTATAGCTTTTTGAACCTCCTTTTCGAATTCAAAGGCATCAATATAAGTATTTTTTGCGATGAGCATATAACTATTCCCTGAATATTCAATAGAGATTTTCTGACTGTTATATGCTAAAAATGTTTTTCTTATAGAATAAATTGTTGTTTGAAGATTAGCCAATGCTTTTTTAGGCTCCAAATCAGGCCAAAGTAAATCACATAATTTTTCTTTATGTACTGGAACATCTCTATTTTCAAGGAGATAAGCAAAAATTTCTGAAGACTTTTGTCTATTCCATTTTACTACCTCTCCTCCTACCTTAACAACAAGTCTTCCAAAGGTTTGAATGTATATCTCATAATTACCCTTTTTATTTTTATGATCATCTACTTTTTTTCCTACCAATCTATCTAAAGCTTTAAACAATCTTTCTTCTCTAATTGGTTTCAAAACATAATCAATTGCATTTACCTCAAAAGCTTCTGTTGCATAGTGGTTATATGCTGTAATAAAAATGACCTTCATACCTGGAAAAATATTAAGTAGTCTATCTGCCAACTCAAGTCCATTTATAACAGGCATATCAATATCCAGTAAAACTATATCGAAAGGCTGCTTTTCAGCCTGTTCTAGTGCTTCTACAGAATTCTTACACGCCACACAACAATCAAATTCCTTATACTTTTTTACATAAAATTCTATCTCCTCCAATGTGCTTATTTCATCATCTACAATAAGAATATTCACGTCTAATCCCCCCTATTTACTGTATAAGGTATAATAAATTCTACCTTTGTCCCCTTTTCTTCTCCTCTTGTTATAGTGAGGCCTTTTCCATATAATGCTATAAGTCTCTTGTGAATGTTTTTCAGTCCTACACTTCCCATTTTAACTTCCCCTGACAATAAGCTTTTCGCCTTTTTCTCATCAATTCCAAGACCGTTATCAATTACCGATATCCTTGCATAGTTTCCTTTGTCCAGTACAACGATGTAAATCTTTCCACCTTCAAGCATAGGCATAATTCCATGCCTTACTGCATTTTCAACTAAAGGTTGTACACACAGCATTGGTATAGTACAGTCTACGTCATCTACAATGAATTCCACACACAATCTATCTCTGAAACGAGCTTGCTCAATAGATAAGTATGCCCTTACAATATCTAATTCCTTTTTAAGTGTTGTATTTCCTTCTCTACTTTCAAAATCAAAACTTCCTCTTAAATAATCAGATAAATCAAGTATGAGTTCTTTCGCTTTAACTGGTTCTCTTATACTTAAAGAAGAAATAACACTCAACGCATTATATATAAAATGAGGTTTAATTTGTGCCTGCAGGAAAGATAATTCAGTGTCAACTAAACTTTTTACTGCTTTTTTCATTTGAATAAGACTATTTACTCTAGCATGAAGTTCCTCAGGTTCAAAAGGCTTTGTAATATAATCATTGACCCCAATTTTAAATCCTGTAGATATACTCTCAATACTACTTCTAGCTGTAAGCATTAACACTGGTAATTCTACTGGCAGATATTTTTCTCTTATTCTTTTAACAACATCATATCCAGAAATCCCTGGCATCATAATGTCTAAAATAATAATATCAAATTTTATTCCATTACCTAAAAGTTTTAATGCATCATATCCATTTAAAACCGCTTTAACAGTATAACCATCTAATCTCAAGTTATTAATTAAAGCTTTACGGCTTGCAGCATCATCTTCAACAACAAGTATATTATAGTTATCAAGTTCATCAGTATCATCAGGTATTTCAACCTTTTCATCCTTCAATTCCAATATTTTTCCAAGTTCATTCATGCTGTTCTCGGGTTTTTTTTCTACAATTGGAAATGTAAAGAAAAAGCAAGATCCTTTTCCTTCTTGTGATTCTACACCAACTTCTCCTCCTTGAAGTTCCACTAGCCATTTAGTTATAAATAAACCAAGGCCTGTTCCTTCATATTTTCTATTTATAGAAAAATCTGCTTGTTCAAAGGCATTAAAAATGCTTTCCTTTTTATCTTCAGGTATTCCTATACCAGTATCGTTAATAAATATAGTTACTTTGTTATGAGATACTTTAGCTTCCAATGTTATAAATCCTTTTTCCGTAAACTTTAAGGCGTTTCCAATAATATTATAAAAAATTTGATAGAGTCTTTCTTCATCACAAAATACAGCAGGTATATCCTTACTTATATGATTTTGAAATATAACATTGTTTTCTTTCTTTAAATGTCCAATTACAAATATTGCCGTTTCTGCAACCATCCTTAAATCTAAGGGTTTTGGATTTAACTTTAATTCATTGTTCTTTAAGCTTGAAATATCTAAAATATCATTTATTAAATTATAAAGTCGCTTAGATGAGTCTACAACTATCTGAAGATTTTCTTCCTGACTCAAATTAAGTTTTCCTGCTACACCTTTTAATAAGGATTGAGTTATATTTATTATTCCATTTAGTGGAGTTCGTAATTCATGAGAAGTATTAGCAAGAAATTCATCCTTCAGTTTGTCTAACGTTATAAGCTTTTCGGACATCTCTTCCACTTTCTTAAAGGTTCTTGAAAATCTTTCCGCAAGAATATATGCTTGAATAAACGTAAACATAAATGCTGCTATTTCAATGCTAGGTCCATATTTATTATAAACTATATCCCAGTGGTATAAAGCATCTTTTATAAATATTACAATTACAATTACTATTCCTGAGAGTACCAAAATAGCATCCTCTCTTCTTTTTAGAACAGCTCTTAACAATGAAAATGTAATATAAACATAAATACATACTATTAAAAATTCATAAAATATTAAATATCTTGTAAATACATCTATAGGAGCCGCTACAGTAAATAAACTTATACAAGTCCCAATATATATTGAAATTTTTATCACTTTCTTGGATATTTCTTCTGGATATAATTCATAAGAAAAAATTGTTATCATAATAAATCCCCAATACATAGTCATATATTCAACAGGAACCATCCAATTTAGAGTTGCTGAAGGTATTAAATTAAGAATTATATATTCACCGGTAACTGCAATTCTTATAGAAGTAATTAAAAGTGTTAAAGCAAAATAAAGTGCAGATTTATTCTTTTTCTGAAGTAAAAATAAGGTCATATGATAAAGTGACATTACCATAAATACACCAATCATAAACATTTCTTTTCCTGAATTAAATTCCTTTAATGACCTTATTTCTTGGTCACTTCCTAAGTAAATAGAATACCATAATCCTCCTCGTGAATATACATAATTTGATACTTGAACTATAATTTCAAAATTATCAGAAGTATTTTTAAAACTAACAGCCTGAGGTTTATATTGAGGAACAGTACTTTGCTTTGTTTTTCCAACCACTCCATTTTGGGCCACTATTTTATTATTTATCATAAGCTTGTATGAAGTGGATGCTGTTAAAATTTTTAATCCTTTTAGCGATTCTATATCTTTTGTTTTTATTCTTAATCTATAAGTCGCATATCCTTTAGAAGGAATCTTTTTATCATTTAAAGTATAATTTGTCCATACATCAGGAACAGCAAAATACCCATCCGGTTTTATTTGTTCTCCTTTATGAAAATCTTCATATGTCAGCAACTTATTCCAATAGAATTCCCAATTTCCATCTAGACTTATAACTCCATCTTTTTCAAAATTCCAATTAGAAAGATCTAAAACTCCGTTTTGTGCCTGTAATATATTTTTATTAGGATGTAAAAATATACTAAAAATAGATATTATCATCATAAAAATAATTACCATAATTATTATATATATTTTATTTTTTAAAGCTTTCATTTTATATTTAGTGAGTTACTTATATTAGTCAGCACTCTCAACTAAATAATCACCTCTTTTCTTATAGAACACACCACTTAATAACTTTTTATTTAATATTATCCTATCTTAATTGTAAACTTCAATACCTTTAACTTATCAAAAGTAAATAGCTTCAAAATCGTAAGTTAAATTGTAAAACAAATAATATATTATAGGGTTGCACGGCCGAAAATCAACTTACACTCCGGCATATGTTTCCAAGCTTCAGCACGATAAAAACTTTCAGTCAATCTAAAGCTCAGTATTTTGAAAATCTAAGAATCTTTGATAAACTCGTACCTCAAACATATCAAAGACTCTAAGATTTTCTAAAATACTGAGCTAAGGTTGACTAAAAAGTTTTTATATGTGCTTTCAGCTTTGGAAACACATCCCTGCGTATAAATCAACTTTCTGTTTTGGGTATCTATATAGATAGCCACGGCCCACACCCAAGTTATGGGAATAAGCTGCAAAGTTTTGTTAGAACTATTTGAAT
>NZ_JAEEGC010000086.1 GCF_019207025.1 Clostridium thailandense
CTGGGTTAAAGAAATGCATTCCTATAACTTTGTCTGCTCTCTTTGTTGCTGCTGCAACTTCAGTTATTGATAAAGATGATGTATTAGAAGCAAGAATTGTTTCTGCTTTACATATCTTATCTAATTCACCAAATATTTGTTTTTTTATTTCCATATTTTCAACAGCCGCTTCAACTACTAAATCACAATCTGCAGCTAAATTTAAATCTGTTGTTCCTGTTATTCTGTTCACTATAGAGTCTGCATCTTCTTGAGCCATTTTACCTTTAGTAACTAATTTTGAAAGACCTTTTTTTATCCCTGTAATTCCTCTTTCAACAAATTCATCCTTTATATCTCTTAATACTACTTCATAACCTTTAGCAGAAAATGCTTGAGCTATTCCAGCTCCCATAGTTCCTGCTCCAAGTACGCATATCTTTTTCATAATTGTTAGCCTCCTAGATAATATTTATTAACTATTTAACGCCCATCCAACCAGAAATAACCATCATCTGAACTTCTGATGTTCCTTCATAAATTTCTGTTATTTTGGCATCACGCATCATTCTTTCAATTGGATAATCACTTGAATATCCATATCCACCAAATAATTGTAAGCAGCGTCTTGTTACATCACTGGCATTTCTAGAAGAAACTAATTTTGCCATAGCAGCTAAATGTGTATATTTTTCACGATCATCTTTTGCACATGCAGCTTGATATACTAAAAGTTTTGCAGCTTCTGTATTTGCACGCATCTCGGCAAGTTCAAATTGTGTGTTTTGGAATTTTGAAATAGGACGTCCAAACTGAACACGTTCAGTAACATATTTTACAGTTTCTTCTATTGCACCTTCTGCAATACCAAGAGCTTGTGCTGCAACACCAATACGGCCTCCATCAAGAGTTGCCATTGCAATATTAAAGCCTCTGCCTTCTTCTCCTAAAAGATTTTCCTTTGGAACTATGCAGTTATCAAAGAATAATTCACATGTAGAAGATGCTCTTATTCCCATTTTTATTTCATGGCTTCCAACAGAAAAACCTGGAAAATCTTTTTCAACGATAAATCCTGAAATACCTTTTGTTCCTTTGCTCTTATCTGTCATAGCAAAAACAATATATATATCTGCAAATCCTGCATTAGTAATAAAGATCTTGCTGCCATTTAATACATAATGGTCTCCATCAAGTACTGCTGTTGTCTTTTGCATAGAAGCATCAGTTCCAGCAGCAGGTTCTGTTAATGCAAAGGCACCTAATTTTTCACCGGAAGCAAGTGGTTTTAAATATTTTTCTTTTTGTGCATCTGTTCCATATGTGTAAATTGGTGTTGCACAAAGACTTGTATGCGCTGAGACAATAACACCTGTTGTTGCACAGCATTTAGATAATTCCTCTACGCATTGTATATAACTTAATGTATCCATCCCTGCTCCACCGCACTCTTCAGGAAATGGAATTCCAAGCAAGCCCATTTCAGCCATTTTTGCTACATTTTCTTTTGGGAAACGCATGCTTTCATCAATCTCTTTTGCGATTGGTTTTACCTCATTTTCTGCAAATTCACGATACATTCCTTGTAATTGCTCATGATTTTCATCCTGTATAAAATCCATATCAATTTCCTACCTTTCTTTTTATATGTGCATGTAAATTATGCTTTATTAGTTGTCCTACTGTAATAGACAACATACCTTACCTGGATTCATGATAGAATTTGGATCAAAGGCTTTTTTAATACCCTTCATTAATTCCATATTTATTTCTCCAACACTATCTGCTAAATAGCTGATTTTTCCACTACCTATTCCATGCTCTCCTGAAACAAGACCACCGCATTCTGTTGCTTCTTTGTAAATAATCTTAAAGAATTTATCAACTCTTGCTTTAAATTCTGACTCTTCTAAGTCATTACTGCATTGGTATATATGAAGATTTCCATCTCCTGCATGTCCAAAACTTTTAATAGTTAGTCCGCATTCTTCACCAGTTTTATTTACAAAGGCAAGATAAGGAGCGATTTTATTTACTGGAACTACAACATCACATTCGTCTAATAACTTTGTTTCTGCCATAATCGCTTCTAAGAAGCTGGA
Organism: Clostridium thailandense; assembly: GCF_019207025.1. Classification (GTDB taxonomy): domain Bacteria; phylum Bacillota; class Clostridia; order Clostridiales; family Clostridiaceae; genus Clostridium_AM; species Clostridium_AM thailandense. The sequence continues at coordinate 2,082 of NZ_JAEEGC010000086.1, forward strand.
ACGTGCAGCCCATGCATCTTTCATTTTTGCAGGAGTATCTGCTACAAGAACATCAATTGCTCCTGCTTCTAAAACTATTTCGCTTGCTTGTTCAATAAGGTTATTTAATTCATCTTCACTACTTGCATCTATAGTAACAAGTAAGTAAGCATTTGCAGTTACTCCATCAACTACCTGAGGAAATACACTCTTGCCAACATATCTTTCACTAGATAATACAATTTCTCTTTCCATAAATTCCAGTGCCTGTGGATTCATGTGTTCCATTTTAAATTTAGGAACAGTGGAAATACAATCATCTAAATTTTCAAAAGGAATAATTAGACTTGCAGCTACCTTTGGTGCTGGCATGATTTTCAAACTAAGTTCTGTAATAATTCCAAGAGTACCTTCTGAGCCAATCATCAAATTTAAAAGACTGTAACCTGAACTTGTTTTTGATACGGAAGCTCCAAAGTTAGTAATTTCTCCTGTTGGCAGGACAACTGTCATTGCGCGTACATAATCACGAGTTGCACCATATTTAACAGCTCTCATTCCACCAGCATTTGTTGAAACATTTCCACCTAGACAAGCTGACTTTTCGCCAGGGTCTGGAGCATATAATAGTCCCTGTTTTGCACAGTCTTCTGCAAGATCCTTTAATAGAACACCAGCTTGAACTCGAACAACAAAATTTTCCAAGTCATAAGAAAGTATTTTATTCATCTTTGAAATATCTATTAAAACTCCTCCGAGTAGTGGAACTGCTCCTCCTACAAGTCCTGTTCCTGCTCCTCTTGGAGTTACTGGTATTTTATTATCATTACATATTTTTACCACTGCGGCAATTTCCTCTGTAGAATGTGCCGTTAATACAACTTGTGGAGCTT
>NZ_JAEEGC010000087.1 GCF_019207025.1 Clostridium thailandense
AACTTCAGTTATTGATAAAGAGGATGTATTAGAAGCAAGAATTGTTTCTGCTTTACATATCTTATCTAGATCCCCAAATATTTGTTTCTTTATTTCCATATTTTCAACAGCAGCTTCAACTACTAAATCACAATCTGCAGCTAAATTTAAATCTGTTGTTCCTTTTATTCTATTAACTATAGCGTCTGCATCCTCTTGAGCCATTTTGCCTTTAGTAACTAATTTTGAAAGACCTTTTGTTATTCCAGCAATTCCTCTTTGGACAAATTCATCTTTTATATCTCTTAAAACTACTTCATATCCTTTAGCAGCAAAAGCTTGTGCTATTCCTGCTCCCATAGTTCCTGCTCCAAGTACACATATCTTTTTCATAATTATTTCCGCTCCTTCTATAATCTTTATTATAATGTTTATCTACTATTTAACACCCATCCAACCAGAGATTACCATCATCTGAACTTCTGATGTTCCTTCGTAAATTTCTGTTATTTTGGCATCACGCATCATTCTTTCAATTGGGTAATCACTTGAATATCCATAGCCTCCGAATAATTGTAAACAACGTCTTGTTACATCACTGGCATTTCTAGCAGAAACTAATTTTGCCATAGCAGCTAAGTGTGTAAATCTTTCATGATCATCCTTTGCACATGCAGCTTGATATACTAAAAGTTTTGCAGCTTCTGTATTTGCACGCATCTGGGCAAGTTCAAATTGTGTGTTTTGGAATTTTGAAATAGGACGTCCAAACTGAACACGTTCAGTAACATATTTTACAGTTTCTTCTATGGCACCTTCTGCAATACCAAGAGCTTGTGCTGCAACACCAATACGGCCTCCATCAAGAGTTGCCATTGCAATGTTAAATCCTCTGCCTTCCTCTCCTAAAAGATTTTCCTTTGGAACTATGCAATTATCAAAGAACAATTCACATGTAGATGATGCTCTTATTCCCATCTTTAATTCATGGCTTCCAACAGAGAATCCAGGGAAATCTTTTTCAATAATAAATCCTGAAATACCTTTTGTTCCTTTGCTCTTATCTGTCATAGCAAAAACAATATATATGTCTGCAAATCCTGCATTAGTAATAAAGATCTTGCTGCCATTTAATACATAATGATCTCCTTCTAGTACTGCTGTTGTCTTTTGCATAGAAGCATCAGTTCCAGCAGCAGGTTCTGTTAATGCAAAGGCACCTAATTTTTCACCGGTCGCAAGTGGTTTTAAATATTTTTCTTTTTGCGCATCTGTACCATATGTGTAAATTGGTGTTGCACAAAGACTTGTATGAGCTGAAACAATAACACCTGTTGTTGCACAGCATTTAGATAACTCTTCTACACATTGTATATAGCTTAATGTGTCCATCCCTGCTCCACCGTACTCTTCAGGAAATGGAATTCCAAGTAAACCCATTTCAGCCATTTTTGGTATATTTTCTTCTGGAAAGCGCATGCTTTCATCAATTTCTTTTGCGATTGGTTTTACCTCATTTTCTGCAAACTCGCGATACATTTCTTGTAATTGTTGGTGATTTTCATCTTGTTTAAAATTCATATCAATTCCTACCTTTCTTTTTCTTATATACGTATTTCAATTATATTTTATTATTTGACACCATCTACTGGACAGCATACTTTACCTGGATTCATAATAGAATTTGGATCGAAGGCTTTTTTGATACCCTTCATTAGCTCCATGTTTATTTCTCCAACACTATCTGCTAAATAGCTGACTTTTCCACTACCAATTCCATGTTCTCCTGAAACAAGACCACCACATTCTGTTGCTTCTTTATAGATAATCTTAAAGAATTTATCAACTCTTTCTTTAAATTCTGGCTCTTCTAAATCATTGCTGCATTGATATATATGAAGATTTCCATCTCCTGCATGTCCGAAACTCTTAATAGTCAATCCACATTCTTCCCCAGCCTTATTCACAAAAGTAAGATAAGAAGCAATTTTATTTACTGGAACTACAACATCACATTCATCTAATAACTTTGTTTCTGCCATGATCGCTTCTAGGAAACTGGAACGGGCTGCCCATGCATCTTTCATTTTTGCAGGAGTGTCTGCTACAAGAACATCAATTGCTCCTGCTTCTAAAACTATTTCACTTGCTTGTTCAATAAGGTTATTTAATTCATCTTCATTACTTGCATCTATAGTAACGAGTAAGTAAGCATTTGCAGTTACTCCATCAACTACCTGTGGAAATACACTCTTGCCAATATATCTTTCACTAGATAATACAATTTCTCTTTCCATAAATTCCAATGCCTGTGGATTCATGTGTTCCATTTTAAATTTAGGAACAGTGGAAATACAATCATCTAAATTTTCAAAAGGAATAATTAAACTTGCTGCTACCTTTGGTGCTGGCATGATCTTCAAGGTAAGTTCTGTAATAATTCCAAGAGTACCTTCTGAGCCAATCATCAAATTTAAAAGGCTGTAACCTGAACTTGTTTTTGATACGGACGCTCCAAAGTTAGTAATTTCTCCTGTTGGAAGGACGACCGTCATTGCACGTACATAATCACGAGTTGCTCCATATTTAACAGCTCTCATTCCACCAGCATTTGTCGAAACATTTCCGCCTAGACAAGCAGATTTTTCACCAGGGTCTGGAGCATATAATAGTCCCTGTTTTGCACAGTCTTCTGCAAGATCTTTTAATAAAATGCCAGCTTGAACTCGAACAACAAAATTTTCTAAGTCATAAGAAAGTATTTTATTCATCTTTGTGAGATCAATTAGAACTCCTCCGAGTAGTGGAACTGCGCCTCCTACAAGTCCTGTTCCTGCTCCTCTTGGAGTTACTGGTATTTTATTATCATTACATATTTTTACCACTGCGGCAACTTCCTCTGTAGAATGTGCCATTAATACAACTTGTGGAGCTT
>NZ_JAEEGC010000088.1 GCF_019207025.1 Clostridium thailandense
ATATTCATGCGTTTGCCCTGCTTAAGAATTTGGTATCTGTTGAGCATTAGTAATACTTTTGTTATAATAAAAGTAATTTTGTTTAAGCTATTAACAATATTAGAAAGGATGATATAATTTTGAATAACTGGATATTGGGAAAAATACTTATAATACCAGCTATACTTATAGGTTTTACTTTTCATGAATATGCACATGCATTAGTTGCTGATAGACTTGGAGATAAAACGCCTAAATTTCAAGGAAGACTGACTTTAAATCCATTTGTGCATATTGATATTATAGGATTTCTTATGATATTAGTTGCAGGTTTTGGATGGGCCAAACCAGTAGAAACCAATCCTAGTGCATTTAAAAACAGATATAAGGACGACTTAAAGGTTTCAATTGCAGGGCCAATTGCTAATTTAGTTGTTGCTTTTTTGGGAGCCATGCTACTTGTTGTTATATCAAGGTTTGGTTTTTTGGGTATGAATAGTGTTTCAATGTTATATAGTGTTGTTGCGTTAATAATTCGTGAAGTAATAAGTATAAACTGTATGCTTTTTATCTTCAACTTAATACCACTTCCAGGATTAGATGGATTTCATGTATTAAGAGACTTATTTCCATCAACCTATTATAAGATTTCAGGAGAAATATATAAATATCAAATGATAATACTTATACTTTTTATAGCAACTCCAATTTCTACCTATATTGTTGGTATTCCATCATCTTTTTTATATAGCATTTTTATGAGAATTGCTAGCGCAATAATTTAAAGGTTTTTATTCCATAATTATTTGCTCTAATACTAAAAGAGCAGGGACATCCCCTGAATAATGTATTTAAGTGCTAAAGCCACTAATAATACTGTTAATAACAAAAGAAGGAGGCTTATAATGAGGCTTAGAAAAAAATGGTGGGCAAGGCCGGAAATGGAATCAAGCCCTTTAGTAATAATAAATCCAAAAGAAACTGCAGGAAAGTGGAATATTGAGTTTGAAAATAACAATGATATATATTTAGAACTAGGCTGTGGAAGGGGAAGATTTATAACTAATCGAGCACAGCAAAATCCTAGTATAAATTTTATAGGAGTTGATCTTAAAGATGAAGTTTTAATATATGCATTGCAAAAGCTGGTTGAGGCTGAAGTAGAAAATGCGAGACTTATTCCTATGAATATAGCTGGAATCGGTGAGGTATTCGATAAAGATGAAATAAGTAGAATATATATAAACTTTTGTAATCCATGGCCAAAGGACAGACATAATAAGAGAAGACTGACACACACTAAATTTTTGACGGAGTATAAAAAGTTTTTAAAAGCTAATAGTGAGATATGGTTTAAGACAGATGATACTGAGCTCTTTGAGGACTCACAAGTATACTTTAAAGAAAGTGGGTTCTCTATAGAATATTTGACTTATGATTTGCATAACAGTGATTTTACACAAAATGTAGTTACTGAATATGAGGAAAAATTTACTTCTCTTGGAATGAAAACTATGTTCTTAATAGCAAAATTATTGTAGCTTCCCAAAATAGCTTTGATACTTAAAAAGTTCAGACAAAAATGGAATATATAATTAGGAAGAAGCTCCTGTTTTGATTTAAGTAAGAATCAAAATAGGAGATCTCTTGTTTTATGAAAAAGTTTTTAAATGATTTGGCAGTCAACAATTTGGAAATTCAAATTCAGGGAATTTATTCCTTATTTTATAAGTTAAATAATTATTTAATAAATTATATTATTCTAAATTTATGTTTTTTATGCAATAGAGTGTAGTTGTAATTAATGTTATAATAATAAAAAGAGTTCTAATTAAAAAATTTATATTGTGAAGGGAGCTTGTAAATATGCTTGGCAATCCATTATATGAGGGACCGGTATTTGGAGAAAAACTGAGTGGAATAGAATATGGCGAAAAAATTGGTGTATATGGAATTACAGTTGATGATAAAGGAAAAATAGCTATTATAAAAAATTTAACGGGATATTTTCTTCCAGGTGGTGGACTTGAAAAAGGTGAAAACCATGAAGAATGTCTTAGAAGAGAATTTATTGAAGAGACTGGCTATGAAATAGAAATAGAAAACTATATTGGTACGGCTTCATTGTACCATATTACAAAGACAGGTGAATATAAAAAAGGTATAGGACATTTTTATATGGTAGATTTGAAAGCTGATACTGGAAATAAAATTGAAGAAGACCATGAGCTTATATGGTTTGAGCCTAAGGAGTCTGTTAAGTGCCTATTTTTAGAGCATCAAGCCTGGGCGGTTTTAAAAGCTTTAAAAATGGAAGAAAAACTATAAAAATAATATAGTTTTTATAAGAGTACTATAAAGAATTAATAAGAGTAGCTCTAAAGATTTTATAAAAGGATGAAGTATATGATATATGTAATTGAATTGATGGTAAAAGCTTGTGTAGAAACAATATATCTTACAGGAATGATTATTCTAATTGGATTGCTTTTAGGATTACTAAGAAATAATTCTTTAAAAAACTTTCAAAGAAGGTTTGGTAGTAGGTCACTAATAGTAACAGGATTTATTGGTGTACCTGTACATGAATTAAGTCATGCGATTTTTGCTTTGGTATTTGGACATAAAATTAATAAAATCAAGTTACTCCAAAGACCAGATGAAAATGGAGTAATGGGATATGTACAACATAGCTATAATCAGCGAAGCGTTTATCAGCAAGTAGGAAATTTTTTTATAGGAATAGCACCTATGTTTGGAGGAGTTATTTTCATAATAGCATTAATGAGAATTATGATCCCGAAAGCTTATAATAGTTTTATCAATATTTTAGTGAAGGATTCTAGCCTTACAGTATTAAACAAAAGTACTATTGAAGGAATCATAAATTCTTATATAGGATTACTAAAGGTAATCTTTTCAATAAAGAATTTTGAGAATCCGTATTTTTACATATTTCTATTTGCAGCTATATGTATATCTGCTCATATATCATTAAGCTCTGCGGATATGAGAGGAGCTTCTAAAGGTATATTGACTATGTTTGCATTGATAATTATATTAAATATTGTTGGACTTACAAAGTATATATCAGTGGAAGGCATAATTAGATATAATATAATGTTGATCGGTTTTCTGTTAGTTGCACTAATATTTTCTTTAATTACATATGCAATAAGTAAAATATTTACATTATTAAGACCATAAATAACTTTACTTTTAAATAAAAGCATCTAACCACTACAGTTTTTGTGGTGGTTAGAAATGTTAAAAGCTTATTATATAAAGATAGTGTTTAATGGATTTCTATTAATTAATTTTGTCAACTTTTTTTGACACAGGTTCAGTTTTATAATTTATATACATCAAAAAAATCCAGAAATTGCTTCGAGAACGCTTCATGTTTTATCAGAAGTAAGATATAATTATAAAAAAGTACTTTTTAAAAGTAAAAAGTGACAGTATATAAAGTAAAAGTATTTTTATCCGAGAATAAAATAAATGATGCTAAGGCTATAGGAGGAAATTGTTAACAATTGTAAAAGTGTAGTCGATGTAATTTATAAATAAGAGGGGTGGAGAAAATCATGAATACAAATATATTGTTAGAGTCTGGAACAGGAGAGGTTGAAATATTAGAATTTGTGATAAATGAAAAACATTATGCGATTAATGTTATAAAAGTTAAAGAAGTATTAGATATTGATAATATAACAAAATTGCCGCAAGTGCACCCAGCTATAGCTGGATTAATATTATGTAGAGAAGAAATAATAACTTTAATTGATTTAAAATATATCCTAGAAAAAGAAAAGCAAACAGATAAAAAATTTAAAACTATAATATGCGAATTTAATAAAGTTAAGGTAGCTTTTAGTATTGATAATATTGTAGGAGTACATAGAATCGGATGGAATCAAATAAGAAAGCCTGATGATATATCAACCAATTCATTAGTTATAGGAAATATTCTTTTAAATGGTCAAATAATATTAATGTTAGATTTTGAGAAGATAGTTACAGACATAAGTCCTAGTACAGGTATTAGTGAAGATAAAATTGTAGACGTAGACTATAATGATAGATCTAATATAAGACTTGTATTAGCTGATGATTCTGCATTAGTAAGGAGATTGCTAAAAGATACTCTTGCTAAGGCTGGTTTTAAAAATTTAAAAATATTTGATGATGGAGAGCAGGCTTTAAATTATTTACAAAAGTTGGTGGAGGAAAAGAAAGACAAATTTATAGAAGATGTTCAAATGCTTATTACTGATATAGAAATGCCACAAATGGATGGACATACTCTAACTAGAAAAGTTAAAGAACATAAAATACTTAGAAGGTTACCAGTTGTAATATTTTCTTCATTAATTACAGATGAGTTAAAACATAAGGGTGAATCTGTAGGTGCGGACGCTCAACTTAGTAAGCCGGAAATAGGTGAATTGGTAAGAACAATTGATGAACTTATAAATGGATAAAATAAACATTAATTGATTTTTATTAGAAAAGTTAACAAAATCAAGAAAGGTATATCAATTTAAGATATACCTTTATGTCTTTTGGGGATATGGCCTTATAAAGAATATAATAAAAAGTATTTATGCTAATTTAAATTGTAATATAAATTAAAAGGTTAAAACTCGAAAATGAACGATGTGTGTAAGTAAGTGGAAGTACATTGAAAAAAAACTCAAAAAAATGTATTATTATATATAAAAGGTATATATTTTTATTCAAGCTGTTGTAGAAAAATAGTAAGAGCATATACTTAAAGTAAAGAATATTTTTGAAATTGCAAGCAGTTAAATGTAATTGTTTCTAAGTTGAATAATTATTAATATGTTTAAACAAAAAATAAAAATTTAAAAATATTTTCAAGAGTTGAAAAAATTTTTATGTAAGGACTGTTAATATGAGCGAATTTTATTTGAATAATCAATTAATTGAATATGAGTTAAAAAACTCAATTGTAAATGGTGGATTAAGTATATTTTCTCAGTCACAAATTAATGATATTAGCAATAAAACAATGGTTATGGAAGATAAACAAAATAAGTCTGTTAATGAAGGTCAAATTGAAAAAATGTTTAGAGAAGAAAGTATTCAGGAGGTGTAACAGCTTGAACATTAGCAATTATAATGCTGAATTTGAAATTTTTCATAGTATTAATACTCCAATTGTAATATTTAAATATAGTGTTGATAATTGTGAGACTATTTTCTTTAATAAAAACTTTAGAGATACTATAGGCATAACTGAGAATACAGAGAAAGTATTATCACACATGCATAGCTTAATAATTAATTATAAAAAAAACTTATATAGTGAAGAGTTTAAATGCTTTGATGAAAGTATTGTCATAAATAATAGATATTATAGTGTAAATCTGAGTTCTTATGGACAATGTGGTATTATATGTATATTAAGTGATAATACGCATTATGTAGAAAATGATAAGAAATTAAGGGAATACAAATATCTTATGAATAATGCTAATGATATAATATTATTATTATCTGAGAGTGGAGAAATTTTAGCTGCTAATAAAAAAGCTATAGAAACATATGGTTATACAAGACAGGAACTATTAAGTAAAAGTGTTTTTGATTTAAGATGTACAAATAAAAAGGAATTTGTTAAAAGGCAACTTAATAAGGCTATTAAAGATGAAACTGAATTTTATACAGAACATTATAGAAAAGATGGCACAAGCTTTCAAGCTGAAGTTAGAACAATAGATATTGAGATTGATGATGATAAAGCTTTTTTTAGCATAATAAGGAATGTTTCAAATAGAATAAAAAGAGAGGAAGAATTGAGATTTCTAGCATCTATAGTTGAAAATTCTGAGGATGCTATAATTGGACAGACCTTAAAAGGATATATTACAAGTTGGAATTCAGGTGCAAAAAGGCTTTATGGGTATACAAAGGAGGAAGCTTTAGGAAAACATATATCTTTAATTATTCCTCAAGAGAAAGCAGAGGATCTAAGTGAAATAATAGATTGCATAAATAGTGAAATTAAGATAGAGAATTATGAAACGGTAAGAATCACGAAAGATGATAAACTAGTAGACGTCTCTATTACAATATCACCTATTTATGGTTTAAATGGGAAATTAGTAGGAGCTTCAAGCATTGAAAGAGATATAACCGAAAAAGTGAAGTTAACGAATAATTTAAGAGCAAGTCAAGAAACATATAAATTGCTTTATTCATCGATGAGTCAAGGAATGGCACTACATGAAATAATAATTGATAATGATGGGCAACCAATAGATTATAGGTTTTTGGATATTAATGACAGTTATGAAAAAATTACTGGTTTAAAAAGAAAAGATATCATAGGTAAAACTGTGTTAGAATTACTGCCAGAGATTGAAAAGTATTGGATAAACCAGTTTGGTAACGTTGCATTAACAGGAATGCCTAAGCATTTTGAAAATTATACAAAAGTATTTCATAGATACTTTGATGTTTATGCTTTTTCTCCTAAAATAGGTCAATTTGCTGTGCTTGCAACAGACACTACTGAGACAAGGAAGAAAGAGCGAGAATTGAAGGAAAAATATGAGGAATTATCAGCAGTATATGAAGAGCTTACAGCGACAGAAGAAGAATTGAGAAACAATTATAGTGAGTTGGAAGAAGCTAAAGAAGCAGCAGATAAAGCCAATTTAGCTAAAAGTCAATTTCTTGCTAATATGAGCCATGAAATTAGAACGCCTATGAATGGCATAACAGGTGTAATATATTTACTTGGACTAACTGAACTTGATGATACACAAAAAGAATATATAGGCATACTTGAACACTCATCTGGAGTTCTTTTAGATGTTATAAACAGTATATTAGATATTTCTAAAATAGAGGCAGGAAAGTTTGAACTTAGTGTAAAGCCGTTTAATTTAAGAAGAACTTTAGAGAGAACTATCAAGCAACTTTCAATTGCTTGTAAAACTAAAAACCTAGAGATTTCATGTTATATTGATCGATTTATACAACATGATGTAATTGGGGATGAATTGAGATTAACTCAGGTATTAGTAAATTTAATTAATAATGCAGTCAAATTTACTGAAAAAGGTAGAATAACTTTTAAGGTGAAAAAGTTATCTCAGACTAATGAAAATATATACCTACAATTTTCACTAGAGGACACAGGAATAGGAATTAAAGATGAATTTAGAAATGATATATTTAAAAAATTTGTTCAACAAGACATGTCTTATACTAAGAAATATTATGGAACTGGATTAGGGCTTGCCATTTCTAAAGAGCTTGTTAAAATGATGAATGGAAAAATATGGTTTGAAAGCAAATGTGATAATGGAAGCATATTTTACTTTACAGTAGAACTTTTACTGGATGTCAATGAACCTATTAATAGCAGCAATGAAGAATTAGGTGATTTAGAATTTTATTTAAATAATAATAAAAGGATACTTGTAGTAGAAGATAACGAAATAAATATGAAGATAGCAGGTGGAATGATAAAAGAGTTAGGGTATGAATTTCTATCTGCACACAACGGAAAAGAAGCCCTACAGGTACTTCAGAATGAAGTTGTAGATATAGTATTTATGGACATACAAATGCCAGAGTTAAATGGCTATGAAGCTACCCAAATGATTAGAAAAATGGAGATTAATGAAAAAGGGCATATACCTATTGTAGCGATGACCGCTTATGCGATGGTTGGTGATAGGGAACTATGTCTTGATGGTGGCATGGATGACTACATTGCTAAACCTTTTAGTATTGATGATTTAAAGAATGTTATAAAAAAGTACCTTTAATTGATTATAATATAAGAAAGGAGAGTTGTTTTTAGTAAAGCTATGGATATAAAAAATGAAATTTTAGTTAATCCTAAGATACTAGTAGCAGAGGATAACGAAATTAATAGAAAATTGATTATTTATGCATTGGAAAGCAGAAACATAGCATGTGATGTTGCGGTTAATGGTAAAGAGGCTCTAACATTATTCTTGAAAAAAAATTACGATATTATACTTATGGATTGCCATATGCCTGTTATGAGTGGATATGAAAGTACATCAAAAATTAGGCAGGCTGAAGAAGAGAAAAATCATACAATTATTATTGCTATGACTGCAAATGCGGCAGAAAGTGAAAAAGAGAAATGTTTAGGATATGGTATGGATGATTACATAAGCAAGCCTATTGATTTTAAGATTATGTTTGAAATGATAGAGTACTATATGAAAAAATGTAAAAATAAAAGTCTTTTTTTCTTGGAGAGATATGTGAATAAGTTAGCAGAAGATACTGGCTTTAGCAAAAATGATGCGCGAGAATTAATCTATGAATTTGTAGATTCCTTACCTAAAATGCTAAAATCAATTAAAGATGTTTTAGAAACTAAGAATTACGAAGAAGTTAAAAAAATAGCTCATCAGATAAAGGGAACTTCTGCAAATTTGCGCATGGAAAAACTTCCTCATTTAGCTATGGAGCTTCAACAATTTTCGGAGGAAAAGGATGAAGAAAATTGTAAGCAAATATTAATGAACATGGAAAAGCTTTTTCTGTTGTAATAGTAGAAATAAATTCAATTTAAAGGGTTAAATTAAGTTTATACTAATAAAGATGATCAATAAAAAGCTTAAGGTCTAAGTCTAGTATAAAAACTAAACATAACCTTAAGTTTTTTTTATTGAAGCAGTTTTTCTAATATCTCTAAACTCTCTAATAATATTATTGAATAATAAATTTTTTGGCTAATTTTATAGGGACATAGGATTCCTTCGCACTTCTTAAGCCTTCTATTCCTAGATCTTGTTCCCTGTTTATATAAGGAACATCGCTAAAGTATGCCTCTACAAAGACTTTGTTTATAAAGTTATATAATCCTCTAATGTCTGAGTCAGCTTTTTCAATGTGTATTATGACCATATTTTGATTAACCTTCTCGCCTATGGTAAAAGCAGAAATTTTACCATCTACAAATACAACCATACCTTTAAAATTTAACACAGAATTATTTTTAAGAAGTTCTTCTATTGCTTTTAATTCATATAATAAATAACCTTTGCAAATATGTCTATGGCACCATTCGCGAGCAGCTTTTATACATGGCTGTATTAATTCAGCTGTTATTGGAGAAGTTTCATAATTATAATTTTTTATAAAATGATTATAATTATTTTTTTTCTTATGAAGTTTTTTACCAGATAAGCTTATAAGACTTTTACTCTCATATATGTAATCAAAGTTATCGCGGTCTTCTAATATAGTAAAAAATCCATCTCCATATATATTCAATAAATCCTTTATAAATTCTTCTTCTATATCTTTAAAAAGATATTCAAGTTGGAAGTTTTTCTTATTTTCAACTAAGGTATCTACTATATTTTTTAAGTTTTCTTTTCTATAACCAATAGGTTGCATAAAATGGTAACTTCCGTTAAAGTCTGTTTTCTTTATAATTAACGCATCGTCAAAAATAGCATATTGTATGTCACAGGCTTTCCTCCATATAAAAAGATTAGTAAAGGAATATTCACTAGTTTCATAGTTATAGGGATCTAAGTATTTATCAAATATATTCTTATCACTAATTGTAAGAGGTTTAAAATTTAGCATATTTTAGATACATCCTTTCTGTAAAATGAATACTAAGGGATATTAAATATTACCTAATTTAATACAAATATTATATTACAAAAGAGTTATAAATTAAAAGATATTTATAGAAAATAATTTTTAATTTATTTTATGAAAAAGCTTTTATATTATTTATAATTCCACGTTAAAAAATTTTTACATATGTTATGTAAAGTTAACACCGTGTTAAATCATACTTACAATAGTATAAGATGGAAACCTGTAATGGTAAAATAAGTTTGAAATTAATATTTAATAATATTTGATTAATTCGAATTTTGGGAGGATTAAAAGTGAGAAAGTTAATCTCTAGAAAGAATATTTTAGAATTGTGTAATAAATTTAAGCATTTAAAGTATAAGGGTATGGACAAAGATAACAATAAAGCTAGAAATTTTATTATTAAAATAAGTGCATTAAGTCCCAAAATAGCAAATAGCGTTTCGGTAAAAATAACTCTTCAAATAGCAATCCTCATTATATTCGTATGCAGTATTTTGGGAGTAATAGCCTATCATAGCTCTTACAAAGCGTTAGGAGATACTATTGAATCATCACTTAAATCTAGAGCTGAAGAATCATCTAGGCTTATAAGTTCAACTTTAGAGCAAGACATAAAGGTTATGAATGCAATAGCAGAGAGACCGGAAATTAAATCAATGAACATCCAAACGCAAATTCCAGTGCTTTTATCAGAAGCAGGAAGGCTAAATTATGTAAATTTAAATATTTTAGATCTAAATGGAATAGTATATTTCTCAAATGGAGAGAAATCCCAAATAGATATTAATAATATTTCAAAAGATAATGAATACCTTAAAAAAGCTTTAAATGGAATGACAGCAGTCTCAGATCCAGTAAGTAACACAGATGGAGAACAAATTGTAGCGATAGCTGTACCAATAAAAAACAATAGCAATAAAACTATTGGAGTGTTATTTTCAAATATGTCAACTAAAAAACTAAATGAAATAGTTCAAAAGATGAAAGTAGGAGCAAATGGTTTTTGTTTTATAATAAATAAAGATGGGACAAAGGTTGCTCATAAAAATATGAAATTAGTTCTAAACAAGGACAATACACTAAAGAATGCAAAAAAAGATTTAACATTAAGACAACTAGCAGATCTGGAAACTAAGATGATCAAAGGAGAGACGGGAGCAGGATATTATAGTGAAAATGGCGTGGAAATGTTTATGGCATATGCACCTATTCCTGACACAAATTGGTTTCTGGGTATAAGTATGCCTAAAAACGAAATATTTTATCAGGCGAATATACTAAAGTATAATATAGCAGCTATTACAGTTGTGTTTATTTTAATAGGGGTTGGGGTAGGACTTCTAATATCAAAATATATAAAAATACCTTTATTAAAAATGAGAAAATATGCTAAAGAATTATCGGAGTGCAATTTGTCACATAGAATAGATATATCAAGAAGTGATGAATTTGGGCAAACTGCATCAGCATTGAATAATGCTATTGATAACATAGAAGACATAATAAATTGTGTGAAATTAGAAAGTGAAAATACTCTTGGTTCAGCACAGGAGACAAATAATATGTTTATATCTGTGCGTAGAAATGTGCAAAGAGTTTCGGAAACTGCAGATCAAATATCAGCAAATATGCAGGAATCCTCGGCATTTATAGAAGAAGTAACATCCAAAACTATATCTACTAAAGAAGAAATAAATAAAACAGTAGGTGAAGCACAACAGGGACTTAAATTGGCAAATGAAATAAAAGATAGAGCAACTGTGATGAGAGAAGAAACTAATCAGTCTAAAATTAAAATGCAAGAAGGATACAGTAGATCAAAAGAAAAACTAAGTGATGCTTTACAGGATATAAAAGTTGTTGAAAATATCTCAATTATGACGGAGAAAATAAAAGAGATATCTAGAAAAACAAATATATTAGCTTTAAATGCTGCCATTGAGGCTGCTAGGGCTGGTGAAAATGGAAAGGGATTTAAAGTTGTTGCTGACGAGGTAAGAAAATTAGCTCAGCAATCTTCTAATGTTGTAGTAGACATTCAGAAGAATATAAGAGGAGTTTTAGCTGCAGTGTGTAATTTATCGGATTCTGCAGAATTTATACTAGATGTTATGAAAAATACAGTTCTTAATGATTACGAAAAAGTTATAAATATCAGTGAGGATTATAAAAAGGATGGAGATACGGTACAAAATATAATACAAAGATTTTGGAGTCTATCACAAAACATGTATGACTCTATAGAAAATATAACTGAAAATATGAAGTCACTAACAGTAACAGTTGGGGAATGTGCAGAGGCTTCGGGACAAATATCAAACAATATAAACAAGATTAGTAATAGAACCGATTATATTGCAACTCAATCTTCAAAAAATACAGAAGGTGCTGAAGAACTGCTTAAATTTGTTAGTGAGTTTCAAATATGTGAGAGCAAATTTGAAGAGAATGAAACTAAAATTGATGAAAATATACAAACTAAAGAAAGCAAAAGTGCTTAAAATAGTGCTATAATAAAGATGATGAAATTAAACATCAGGTAAAGTTATTTGAAACTTTGCCTGATGTTTAATTATGAAATGAAATAGGGAGTGAAGAATGAAAGTGGAGAGTTTAAAGGGAAAGGTTGCCGTAGTAACTGGAGCGTCAAGAGGAATAGGAAGAAGTATTGCATTAGAACTTGCAAAGGTAGGAGCAACTATAGCTGTAAATTATAAATCAAATGAAGGAGAAGCAAAGAAAACCTTAAAATATATAAAAGAATTAGGAGGGATTGGTTTAATAGTTAAAGCTGATATAAGTATTTATAATGAAGCAAAATTACTTATTGATACAGCTATAGAACAATTAGGGAGAGTAGATATATTAGTTAATAATGCTGGTATTTCTAAAGTTGGTCTTTTTATGGATATGAATGAAGAGGAATGGAATCAGATAATAGATGTAAATTTTAAAGGAACAATTAATTGTTGTCATAGCGTAGTTAAACATATGGTTTCAAGAAAATGTGGTTGTATAGTTAATATATCTTCAATGTGGGGAAATGTAGGAGCTTCTTGCGAAACAGTGTATTCAGCATCCAAAGGAGCTGTTAATTTATTTACTAGAGCCTTAGCTAAAGAGTTGGCACCTTCTAACATAAGAGTAAATGCTGTAGCCCCCGGTGTAATAGATACAGAAATGAACAACTGGTTAAGCTCTGAGGAGAGAAAAGCTTTAGAAGAAGAAATTCCTATGGGTAGATTCGGAAATGGTCAAGACGTTGGAAAAACAGTTTTATTTTTGTGTGGAGAAGGGGCTGCGTACACAACTGGTCAGATTATAACTGTAGATGGAGGAATGATTTAAAGTTTGGATGTATTTCTGATAAATACAAATATTAATAAATATTTACTATATAGATAAATTATTTTATTAGTGGTAAAATATAAAGTCGTATCAAAAGTTTAGGGGGTAAATAAATGTTTAATACATTAAAAGGAAAAATAAATGCAGCATTTATAATAATAACTATTGTTTGTATACTGGCGTTATCTATATTGTCTGAATATGAGATTAAGAAGATAGCAGAAAGTCAGATGAAGAGTGATGGAGAAACAATTGTATCAGTAGCAAAATATAATATAAACGAATATAGTTTAGATAAGGATTTAGATAAAATAAAAGGTAAAATAAAAGGATTAAAATCTAGTAGTGGAAAGGATATAGTCTATATTTCTATAGCTGATTCTAATTGTAAAATAATAGCTCATGATGATGACAGTATGCTTGGAAAAAGTGTTGATAGAAATCAGTTTGCTAAAGTTCTCGTTGAAGGTAAAATTGATGGATTTATGTTTAAGAGACCAACTGGAGATGTAGTCTACAATGTTTCAACGCCTATCGAAGAAAATGGGAAGAATATAGGAATGATTTCAGTAGGATTGTCTTTGGAGCGTATGCATCAAGTAGCTAATAAAGGGTTAATTTTAGTTCTTATTTTATCTGTAATCATATTAGCACTGGCTTTAAGTGTTGCTATTGCTATCTCACACAAAATTACTAAACCTATAACTGCGATAAAAGGTAAGATGTCGAAGCTTGTGGAAGGGGATTTCACTATAGAATTCCACAGTAAATCAGAGGATGAAATAGGACAACTTATGAATACATTAAATTTTGTAGTAGTTCAAGTAAGAGAGGTAATGTTTAAAATAAGAAAAACTGTAGAAAATTTAGATGCCATGTCTCAAAATCTTTCAGCCTCAAGTGAAGAATTAGCAGCAGTAGGTGAGGAGGTAAGTGATTCAATAGTAGAAGTTAGTGATTCTACTGTACAACAAAATGAACATATAGAAAATATGGGAGAATCAATAGAATATTTCTCAAAGGCTTTAGACTTAATAAATGAAAAGCTTAGACATGTGTCACACAGCAGTAAAAAAATCAAGAGATCTGCAGATGTAGGATCAATGGAACTTGAAAATCTTACAAAATCAATAGAAGATATAAGAATAGAATTTGAAAATACAAAGGAAAGAATAGTTTCTTTAAATGAAAATGTAAGTAAAATATCGCAAATAACTGATGTTATAAATTCAGTAGCAGAACAGACTGATTTACTTGCATTAAATGCAGCAATTGAAGCAGCAAGAGCAGGGGAAGCTGGTAAAGGATTTTCGGTAGTAGCTGAGGAGATAAGAAAGCTTGCAGAGCAAGTCTTAGAATCATCTAAGAGTATAAATAGTCTTATAAATGCAGTTACAAGCAATACGGAGAATGTATCTGGAATGACAGAGGAAGTATCAAATAGGATGCAAAGTCAAGTGAAATCCGTAAGCGGTACTGTAGAATCCTTTAAAAATATATTAGAAGAGATAGAAAATATACTTCCTGAAATTGAAAATGTATATCAAGCACTTAATAACTCTATGAAGCAAAAAGATAGAATACTCGAAAGCTCTAAATATATTGAGAAATCATCGGAACAGATAGCTGATTTCTCTCAAGAGATATCATCAAAGGTTCAAGCCCAAACTGCAACAACTGAAGAGCTATCAGCTTCAGCACAACAACTCACTAGTTCTGCAGATCAATTAAATAATGAATTGACTAAATTTAAAGTATAAATCCTTCAGGTATAGTTTTTAATAAATGCAATAGATCCATTTCTGGATTTGTGTTTCCTATACAGGAGGGTTCTACTATGACTCGATAATAAACAGTTTGTGTACAAGTTATACACAGACTTATCCACAGTTTGTGCATAAAGTAGAGAATAATATAAAACTTTTATATATATAAATTATTCAAAATATTTAGGATAACTTATTTGGATTAAATGTAAATAATAGAAATTAATGCTTTCAATAGGTTTTATAAAGTATAATATCACCAAGATTACAATAAAATAATTATGAATATATACTAGATTTTTTTTCAAAATTGTTTTATTATTAGGACATAATTATCTGATTAATAAGATTTTTAAGAAAAGGGGTTGAAGGTATAATGTTGTACTCATTAATTTTTGGATTAGTAACATTAGGATTCGGAATAATACCTAAAATAGTAAGACCTAAAAAAATAAACTCATGGTACGGTTATCGTACAAATTTATCAATGAAAAATCAGGATACTTGGGAAGAGGGAAATAAATATTCTACAAATCAGTATATAATAGCAGGAGTTATATTAATTGCTTTAGGTAAAATAGGTATTGCATTATTGCAGAATAAAGGATATCTAGTTCCGTTAGTGGCATTTATACCTGTATTATATTTTACTGTTTTCTCGACAGAAAAACATTTAAAGAAGATTTTTGACAGTAATGGGATGAGAATCAATGGAAGTATAAAATTAAAGGAAAAAAGAGCAGAATAATTAAAATGAAAAAATCAGCATGATACATATGCTGATTTTTTTATTTTGTAAAGTTTTATACTTTAATATAATCAGAATGAACATATCCAACATCAGAGCCAGACTTTACCTTATACCAACGGCCACTAGTGGCCAAAATATCTACTTTGCTTCCATAAGGGAGAACAGATATTACTCTTCCGGTCCATGGTGTGTTTCTTAAGTTTAGTGTGGATGAAGTATCACTAAGAGTTACGACTCCAATTTTACCTGTTTGTGATGCTGTGGGCTCAACATTAGTTGTTTGTGGTTGAGATACTGATACATAGCTAGATGATACATAACCGATAGTTCCATTCAAATTTATTTTATACCAGCCATTCTCAAGATTCAAAATATTTACTTTGGTGCCGTTAACTAAGCTGTTAATAACTTGTCCACCAGGAGTGCTTCTAAACCTCAATGTTGAAGAATTATCATTCAAGCTTACAACACCTAATTTTAAAGAAGATGAATTATTAATTATTGGCGCGGCGATAATAGTATTAGAAGACGTATTAGTGGATGTACTAACGTATTTAGAACTTATATAGCCATAGGAGGAATTAAATTTGATTTTATACCAACCGTTATAACTTTCTAGTATACTAACGGAGTCTCCATTTTTCAACGAACCTATGACAGTAGAAGATGTACTGCTTTTATCTCTGACATTTAGCGTTGAATTCTTGTTCGATAAAGTTATAATTCCTTTACTAAGTGAAGATTCACTAGAGCTACTTGAGGCTGCATTAGTATTTTTATCTGTGTTAGCTGAAGAACTTTTTTCATTAAGGTAAATATAGCCTTCTAAATGAAGGTTTCCTCTGTTTTTAAATTCTTCTTTAGACAATGATTTTAACTTTCCATCATAATCTTTTCTTACACTAAAATTACCTTCGTTAAAATATACAGTGTTTCCTTCTACATTTTCTACAAAGGCAACATGTCCATATCCGAGGTTTCCACCACCCCATACAGCTATAGAATTTGGCTTCGGCTCTGAGCCATAGGCATACACATGATCCTTTTCATTTGCAAACCACCAATCTACTGCGTTGCCATAAAATTCGGAAGGTAAGGATATTCCAAGCTTTTCAAGAGTTCTTCCATATGTAAACCAAGTGCATTGGCCTTTATAACCATACTTGGTGAAAATATTTGCATTACTTGTATAAGCACTGCTTTGAGGATTGGGTGCTAAATCAGAAGCATGTACACTGTGACATAGCATATTCTTACTATTCATAATAGCTGCAGCAATAAAAAAGGAAAAAATTAATTTTTTGGATTTATTCATGCTGTAGACCTCCAATATTAGAGTTATTTAAAAATGTAATTATATTTAAAATTACATTAAAGTTTTCATACAAAATTATTATCGTATAAAAAGTCAAATAATTAAGATGCTTTAATAATATTTTACCATAAATTTTATGTTGTTTGGGAAAAAATGTATTGAAATGTTAATAAAATTAAATTGTAAAAGAACGATAAATTATATAGAATATTATAAGAATATATTGTTATAAAGAGAAGGAATGATTTGATGCAAATCAATGAAATAAGAATTTCTGTGAGAAATCTAGTGGAATTTGTTTTGAGAAGTGGTGATTTAGACAGCAGATTTATGGGAAGAAGCAGAGCTCTAGAAGGAACAAAAGCCCATCAAAAAATTCAAAAGGAATATAAAAATAAATTTTCAAAGGAAAAGCAAATTCTTTTAGAAGATTTTGAACAAAACAGACTGATAAGAAAAGAATACTATGCTGAACTAGCTTTAAAATATGAAAAAGAGTATAGAAATTTTTTGTTTATAATTGAAGGGCGCGCTGATGGAGTGATAATTGAAGGCGATGACATTACTATAGATGAGATTAAAACTGTATCAAGACCTTTAGAAACCGTAGATGAAAATTACAATGTTATTCATTGGGCTCAAGCTAAAGTTTATGCTTATATTTATGCTTTGCAGAATAATTTAGAAAATATAGATGTTCAGCTTACATACTATAATATAAATGATGATGAAAGTAAAAGGTTAAAGAAAAGTTTTTCTACAAGTAGGTTAAATGAATTTTTCATTGACTTGCTAGAGAAATACTATTTTTGGGCTAGTTTCATAAGAGATTGGAAAATAAAAAGAACTGCTTCTATAAAAAATACTGAATTTCCTTTTGACAACTATCGTAAAGGACAAAGAAAATTGGCTGTAGCTGTTTATGGAACCATAAAGGAAGAAAAAAATATTTTTGTACAGGCACCGACTGGAATAGGAAAAACCATATCAACCTTATTTCCGGCAGTTAAAGCTATGGGAGAAAATTTAACTAATAAAATTTTTTATTTAACTGCTAAGACAATAACGAGAGGTGTAGCAGAAGAAACAATAAAGATGATGAAGAATAAGGGATTAGAGTTAAAGTCGGTTACTTTGACAGCTAAAGATAAGATATGTTTTAATAAAAAGTCATCTTGTAATCCAGAAGAGTGTGAATTTGCTAGAGGACATTTTGATAGAGTAAATTATGCTATAAGTGAGATCTTAAAGAAAGAAAATATAATAGATAGGGAGGCAATTATAGAATATGCTCAAAAATTTAATATTTGTCCTTTTGAATTTTCACTAGATTTAGCTTTACTAGCAGACTGCGTTATATGTGACTACAATTATGCTTTTGATCCAAGAGTATATTTAAGAAGATTTTTTGATAATGATGAAAATTATGTTTTGTTAGTAGACGAAGCTCATAATTTAGTTGATAGAGCTAGGGAAATGTTTTCAGCTGATATTTATAAAAAACGGTTTTTGGAATTAAAAAAAGTGATGAAAAATAAAGAAAAAAATATATACAAAGCTTTGGATAAAATTAATTCTTATATGATAAAATTGAAAAAACTTTGCAGAGAAGATCTTAATAGCGAGAGCCAGGAACAAAATAATTTGCAAGAAGAATACTATCAATTAATGAAAACAAATCCAAATACATATGTACAAAAAAACAATCTTCAAGATATTTATCCATTATTAAGAAAATTTGTTTCTGAATCAGAACAGTGGCTTACTCAAAATAATAAGATGGAAGGGCATGAACAACTTTTAGAATTATATTTTGATGTACTAAACTTTATAAGAATATCTGAATTTTATAATGATGCCTATGTTACCTATATAGAAAATCAAGATGATGACATTAAACTAAAATTATTTTGTTTAGATCCATCATTATTGCTAAAGGAAAGTATAAAAAAATCAAAGGCTTCTATATTTTTTTCTGCGACATTAACTCCTATAGATTATTTTAAGGATATGCTAGGTGGCAATGAAGAAGATTATATTATGAGATTGGAGTCTCCATTTTCCATAGAAAAAAGAGAGATATTAATTGCGGATAGGATTTCAACTAAATATAAATATAGAGAAAAAAGTTACTCAGTAATTGTTGAATATATTAAATGTGCAATAAATTGCAAAAAAGGTAATTATATGGTGTTTTTCCCCTCATATAAATATATGATGGATGTGTACAATGAGTTTGAAAAAAAATATCCTAATATTAATGCTTTAATTCAAGATAGTTCTATGGCGGAAGAGGAAAGAGAGCTATTTTTAAAAGAATTTAAAGAGGAAAATGACAATACTATGGTAGCTTTTGCTGTATTAGGAGGTGTATTTTCTGAAGGAATTGACTTGAAGAATGATAGACTTATTGGAGCTATAATAATAAGTGTTGGACTTCCACAGATCTGTTTAGAACGGGATATAATCATGCATTACTTTAATAAAAATGAAAAGAAAGGCTTTAAGTATGCTTATATGTACCCGGGAATGAATAAAGTTTTACAGGCAGCTGGTAGAGTCATTAGAACTGAAGAAGATAAAGGAATCATAGTTTTAATTGATAGCAGATTCTCTGAGTCAGAGTATAGAAATCTTTTTCCTAAGGAGTGGAATTCAAATAAAAACATCAAAAAAGTCAATGACATAGAAAATAATCTTAATAATTTTTGGGGAAAGTATTAATACCAAAGATTTAAATAGGGAGGCATCCATGATGAATGATTTAAGTAGAATATTTAAGGAAATTGATAAACATCTAATGGATGATGACAAACCTTCATTATATATCAATGGTTTAATAAATACAGAAATGTTTTTAAACTTGTATCCTTTTACTCTGTTAAGAGAGTTAAAAGAGACTCCTCAATCACCTATATATCACCCAGAAGGAGATGTGTGGAATCATACAATGCTAGTTCTTGATGAAGCTGCGAAAAGAAAAAAACAAAGCGAAGATTCAAGGGCCTTTATGTGGGCAGCACTTTTACATGATATAGGAAAGCCTTCTACAACAAGATATAAAAAGGGCAAAATAACTTCTTATGATCATGACAAAGTTGGAAAAGAAATAACTGTAAAATTTTTAAAAGAATTCAAGTGTGAGAGTGAATTTATAAAAAAGGTGGCTTCTTTAGTAAGGTGGCATATGCATACTCTTTTTATAGTAAAAGATTTGCCCTTTGCGGATATAGAAAGCATGCTTTCAGAGGTAAATGCAAATGAAATAGCACTATTTTCCATGTGTGATAGGTTAGGTAGAGGAAATATTACAAGAGAAAAGGTATTAGAAGTGGAAAGAAATATGAAGTACTTTATTAGTCAATGTAATTTAAAAGCTAAAAAACTTGAGTTTGCAGGAACTTAAATATTTGGTCTAAAATTGATAAAAAGAGGCTGTCGCACTTAGGTA
>NZ_JAEEGC010000089.1 GCF_019207025.1 Clostridium thailandense
TTAATACTATAATTAAAGACTAAAAAAGAAAAAGGAATTCAATTAACCTTTTTCTTTTTTAGTCTTTACTGTAAGGATAAAATTAAGAAAGATAATCTTACTTTTAAAAATTAACTGTTTGTGATCATAATTTTGGCTTCATAAAGCATAGTGTCGGCTTTATGAAGTAATTCTTTAAAGGTGGTATTTGTACTAGGAATACACATAGAATAACCCATACTAATTGATAGTTTATATGGTTTTTTTGAAATTAAATTATACTTATAAAAATTGCTGTTAATGAGTTCTATGATTTTTTTTGACTCCTCTTCCGATGCCTTGTTAACTGCTATAGCAACAAATTCATCTCCGCTCATGCGTGCTACTATATCGCTTTCAGCAAAGGAATTTTTAAAAATCTGTGCTGTATTTTTAATTGCTTCATCACCTTCCTTGTGGCCAAAGGAATCATTTATAGTCTTTAGTCTATTCAAATCTCCATAAAACAGTGTGAATTTACCACCAGTAGTTGATGTAGCCTTAAACAAATTATCGCCCTGTTCATAGAAACCTCGCCTATTTAGAATACCTGTTAACTCGTCTATATATACGGATTTATTTTCTTCAACAAGTTTTTCTATTTTAAGGAATGCATTAGAAAATTTTGTTGCTAGCATATAAGCCTGTGAAAATATAAAAATAAAAAATCCTAAAGGTATAAGGGAATTTGTATTCAATAATCTTGCGTGTAAAATGGCATCATGAACTACTGTAGCTAAGAAAACAATAAATCCAAATAAAATGATTAAAGCTCCTTGAGTATTATTAATAACAGCCTTAACTACAATAAATAATATATATATGAATAGTATAATAGCATATACTTCATAATATATTAAAAAGGCTTCATAGATCTCTATATTTGTACATATTGTTACCAGACTAATAAATAATGATACAATTTGGGTCACATGTATCATTTTTGATGAAATATCTTTAGCAAAAAGTTCTTTGAAAAACATAGCTATAAAGGGAAGGGAAAAATATACAGTTAAGTAAGCTATTTTATTAAATAGTGTAAATGGAATATTGGGAAATATATCAAATATAATTCTTTCACCTACTAGCGTGTTTCTTAAAGCTATTACTAAACAAAATATTCCGAAGTATAAAGGCGCTTTGTATTTTGGTCTTTTATAATACAGTACAAAGTGATAAATTCCCATGATAAAAATGCATCCAATAACAAATGCATCCGAAGCCGCACTTGTAATGTATTCTCTTTTTACTTGGTTAGCATTACCTAAAAAAATGCTTTGAATTTTGCCACTTACATTATTAAAGTTAGACATTTGAATAACAATTTCTACATCATTATTATCATTTTTAAAAAAAGCCATTTGATGCTCAAAACTTTCAATGGCACTATTTTCATCTTTAGATACTAATCCTGCGGAAGATACTAATTGTCCATTAATCCATATTTTTGAGGCTGAAAGTATATGTTGAGTTTTTATTCCATAAAGCTTATCGCCGTTAGCTTTCATTTTAATTATAATTCTCATTGTGCCGTATCCAAACTTAGGTAGTATATTATTATTTACAGTGGTAATTAATGAATTAGGTAGATTAATAAAATTATTTGGGTTATTTCTATGATTACTTTTAAAATCCTTAGGCTCTAATAACTGTCCCCAGTACAATTCCCATTGCCCATCTAGTTTAGCAAGTCCATCTTTTTTAAAGTCCCAATTAGTTAAATCAATTGTTCCTTGTGAGGATTTAGGTATGTTATTTTTTTCAACTCCACATCCACACAAAATAAGTATTATTAGAATTAATAATACGATAATTATATTTTGTTTTTTTCTAAGTAATCTATTTTTTTGAATATACCGTCCCTCCTTTTTATTTCAATGAACTCTAGCAAAAATTATATTTTACCTAAGACATTTTCACTATTACATATAGATTAACATTTGTCAATACTGTTAAAAGTAACTAAATTAGATAAATAAAGAAACATAATTATTGACTGTTTAGTCATTAAATATTAGAATTAAGTTAGCAAGATAATAAGTTAAAATATTAATAATCAAAAGAAGATGTTCTAGAAAGTAAAATTTATAGTGTGTTTATCTTTAATGAATCTAACTTGAAATTGTTAAATTTCAGGTTATGCTTCAGTTGAAATTTATGTGATTTTATAGAATTCTTTTAATTTTCTTTGGAATAATATAAAAGAATAATTTTGAGTCTTTTATTGACTAAATAGTCATTAATAATAATTGATAGAGGAGATGTCTTATGAAAAAAGTATATTTTAAAGCTATAGATTCATATTTGAAAACAGAAGAAATAAATCAAGTAACTAAGCTGCTTTTGAATAGCTTGATAGAAGGTGAAAATATTGTACTTGAAAAGTACATACCACTGAAAGTTCATTTTGGAGAAAAGGGCAATAATACTTTTATAGAATCTAAAAACTTTGAAGGTATATTTAAATACTTTAAAGAAAGAGAAATAAAAAGTGCTTTTATGGAAACAAATGTACTTTATAGAGGGCAGCGAACTACTAGTGAAAATCATATTAAGCTTGCAATGGAACATGGATTTACTCAATTACCTATTATAATTGCAGATGGAGATCATGGTGAAGATTATGAAGAGGTAGAAATAAATAAAAAGAATTTTAAAAAATGCAAAATAGGCAAAGAGATTGCAAAGCAAAAACAAATTATGGTTATAAGTCATTTTAAGGGTCATGCTTTAGCTGGTTTTGGAGGTGCAATTAAGCAACTTGCAATGGGGTGTGCATCAAGGGGTGGAAAGCTTGCTCAACATGCTAATTCTATACCTAAAATAAGCTATTTTAAATGTAAAGGTTGCGGTGCATGTGCTAAGAATTGTCCGGAAAAGGCAATCGTTATAGAATCAAAAGCTAAGATTAATAAAGATAAATGTGTTGGTTGTGCTGCATGTATGACAACTTGTAATTTTGGAGCAGTTTCAAATGGTTGGCTGGCATCACTTTCTAAAAACTTTAACGAGAGGCTTGCTGAATATGCTTATGGAGCTGCTAAAGGTAAGAATAATATTTATATTACCTTTGCTTTTAACATAACTAGAAATTGCGATTGTCATGGACATAGTATGAAACCAGTAGCAAAAGATATAGGTATATTTGCAGCTACAGATCCCGTTGCTATAGATCAAGCTTGTCTTGATGTACTCGATAAAAATAATGGGAGAACAGTATTTAGAAGAGGCAGATATACTTTAGAATATGCAGAAAAAATAGGTTTAGGAAGCAAACAATATAAACTTATAGAGATATAGGATTGCACTCCCTTTCTATTTGAAGTTCCATGTCAGCAGTAGTAAATTTAAAGAATATTAGTGTTGATTATTTGATTAATACAAATTATAATACTCTCTAGACTGATAAGGAGGGAAGATATGGACAGAAGAGAGAGAATATTAAAAGCAGCTTTAAAGCTTTTTAACGCTCATGGATTTGATAATACTCCTACGGCTCGAATTTCTAAAGAAGCAGGTGTTGCAACGGGAACGTTGTTCAATTATTTTGACACAAAGGAACAGTTAATAAATAGTCTTTATTTATATTGCAAGGATTCTTTAATAAGGCAGATAACACAGGGGATTGACAAAGAAAAAACTCTCAGGAGTAAATTAAAAAGGATTTATATGAATTATCTAGGATGGGGTCTTCACAATACAGATGAATTTTTATTTTTTCAGCAGTTTAGTAATTCACCTTATATAGGTGAAGTAACTAGAAAAGAAGGAGTTAGCAAGCTTAGCAGTTTATTAGAGCTAATTACTGAAGGTATGGAAAATGAAATTATAAAAAACTCCAATCAAGATTATATCAATGCAGTAATTGTAGGCATATTTAATTCAAGTATGCATTATTTTATTGAAAATCCCACTTTAGCTAAGGATGAAGAGTTTTTAGAAATATCTTTTAATTTTCTTTGGGATAGTATTAAGAAATAACTTAATAAATATATGGGAAAGGAAGTAATTATGCCTATTTTTAGATTAAATGATGATTTAATATTCCCCCATCCATCTCTCGCAGAGGAAGATGGACTTTTAGCTGTATATGGAGATCTGTGTCCTGATAGGTTAATGCTAGCCTATCAAAATGGAATATTTCCTTGGTTTTCGGAAGGGGAACCTATACTCTGGTGGTCTCCAGATCCAAGATTTATTCTTTATCCACAGGATATAAAAGTCTCTCATTCTATGAAAAAGCTGCTAAAAAAGAATACATATAGAATTTCTTTTGACACTTGCTTTAGAGATGTAATATCAAATTGTGCTGGTGTTCGAAAAGAAAGCGGCACATGGATTACTGATGATATGATAGAAGCCTATAGTAAGCTTCATGAACTTGGACATGCACATTCTGTGGAAGCCTGGTATGAAAATAAATTAGTTGGCGGGTTATATGGTATAAGTATTGGAAAATGCTTTTTTGGCGAATCTATGTTTTCAGTTATGGATAATGCTTCTAAGGCTGCATTTATTACTCTTTGCAAAAAGCTGGATTCAGAGGGCTACATTATGGTAGACTGTCAGGTTTATACTAAACATCTTGAAAGTTTAGGAGCTGTAAATATTCCACGAGAAGAGTTCCTTAAACTTATTAAAAAAGGAATTTTAAGATAAATTTCAATAAAAATCAAATAATTGATATTAAAAAACTCTGCGGCTAAAAATTCTTGAAATTAGTTTAGCTTCAGAGTTTTTTAGAGAAATAAAATTAAGATTTAAATTTATTTTTCTGAATTTTTTTAGTTCTGTAATGCGGACACATTTTAGAACAGCTTCCACAATTACGGCATTGATTGTTACTGTTTCTTATCTTCATATATATGATGTAAATAGCAGCAATAATTATTATGGCAGCAATGAAAAACTCGATGCAATCCTTAAAATCCATAAAAATACCTCATTCCTATATTATAAAATAAAAATGAAACTATCCAAGCGGTAGCAAATTGATAAAATATTGAAATTAAAGCCATCTTGGTACCGAATTCTTTTTTTAAGGTTATTATAGTTGAGGCACAAGGAGTGTATAAAAGAATAAAAAGTATAAAGCTTAAGGATGATATTGTATTAAAATGCTGCGCCATAGTTACTGAAAGATTACCACCATATAAAACTCCTAAGGTACCTGCAATAACTTCCTTTCCCATTAAACCAGTGAGCAGAGAAACTGAATTTTGCCAGTATCCAAAGCCCAGAGGAGCAAAGATTGGAGATATTAATTTTCCTATAAAGGCTAAAAAGCTTTCATTTATATTTACCATACCTTTTAAACTGAAATTAGACAACACCCAAGTTATAATAGACATTGAAAAAATAATAGTTCCGATTTTCTTTAAAAATCCTTTGCCCTTTTCCCAAGTATGCATAAATAGCAATTTTAAATTTGGCAGTGTATATTCTGGTATTTCATCGATGTATGGCTCATAATTAGCTTCTTTCACTAAAAATTTAAAGATTAAACTGTAAATAAAAGCTATAAATACGCCCATAGAATACATAAAAGCCAGAACAATAATTTCTTTACCGTGAAAAAACATGGTAGCAAAAAGCATGTATACAGGAAGCTTTGCATTACAGGACATCAATGGTATAAGTAATGCTGTAATATTTCTTTCTCTTTCATCTTCAATATTTTTAGCGGCTATTAAAGCTGGAACAGAGCATCCAAAACCTATTATCATTGGCATAAATGACTTACCTGATATTCCTCCCATATTCATAATTCTATCCATAAGAAAGGCAACTCTATTCATATATCCGCTATCTTCTAAAAATGACAATATAGAAAATAGCGTCAGAATTACTGGAAGGAATACCAATACCGAACTTATACCAGATATAATCCCATCAATTATGAGCGATTTAAACCATGGGCTCTGGTGAGATAATAATTTATCAACTACAGGTATTGTATAGTCAAACAATGCACTTCTTAAAAGATCAGAAAGAGGGGTACCCACCCAGGAAAACACTATTTTAAAAATAAGATAAATAATGCAAGCAAAAATTGGGTACGCTAAATATTTATTTAAAACAATCCTGTCTATTTTTTGTGATATGTTAACTAAGTTATGTTTTTTAACGCTAATGCAGGAATTCATTATTTGCTCTATATAGGAATAGGTGTTTTTTTCAGTATTTATATTTTCAGGAAAGATATTAGGTGCTGAGAAGCTAGAATCCTTTATGTATTTGTGTACTGCTTTAACGTGAGGTTTAGCAAGTTTATTTATAGGTATAACTTTGATTCCTAACATATCAGAGAGTTTTTGAATATCTATATAAATACCATTCCTTTTAGCCTTATCGACTGAATTTAAAGCAACTACCATTGGTATATTTAATTTTGTTAATTGCAGGGTTAAATAAAGATTTCTCTCTAAATTCGAAGCGTTTACAATATTAATTATTAGATCTACCTTGTTTTCTGTTATATAGTTAATAAATAAGTTTTCAGTTTTAGAATTTGTATCTATAGAGTAAATCCCAGGAAATGCGACTATTTTGGTACTTTTATCTATAAAACCTTGCTGTTTGTCTATTTTAGAATTTCCCTCTTCATCTGATTTTTGTTGTACACGAGCTATTTTACTAAAAAAAGTTTCCTGCCCAACATTAGGATTACCAATTAAAGCACATACTGTCATATCTTGCTCCTTATATAAGTCTTTTTATTAAATTTATCTTATTGCATATTTATGGCACACTGAAATACAGGAACCGCAATTAATACACAGATTTATATTAATATATCCATGTTCATTAACTATAGTTATGGCTCCCATAGCACAGGAATTTTCGCACTTTCTACATCCCACACATCGTTCATTGTCAATTTGCAAAGTTTTTTTGTTATCCATATATTTTTACCGAAATTATTCAGAGTTAAATTAACTCTAAATCTCTAGATTGTGAGTAAATCTATAACTTCGATAAATACCTCCTTCCAATTATTTTATGCATAAAATTATATTCTGTGTTTAAATCATTTATTTCACATATTATTATATCAGCAGTGTAGTAATAAAGAAAAGTTATTATAACAATTTTTTATAATTAATAGAAAAATATAATTAGGGGAAAAATATTTGAAACACATTCATAACACAGGTAGTTTTATAAATTACAGTGTGATATTATAAAAACATAAAATTTTGAAATATGACAGGGGCCAAAGATTATATGAAGAAATTAAAAATAATAGCATCAGTATTAATAATAGGTGTAATCATTTCATTTGGAGTGTATATAAAGGGAGTTTTAATATCGAGTAATTATAAAAAAGTAGAAGTAAGTGTAAATACTAAAAAAACAGAAGATAAAGAACTTAAGTTTGCGGTTTTAGGAGACGTGCATGGAGATGTTCATAAATTACAAAATGCTATCAATGATTTACGTAGCATAAATAGCAGCATGGATGCTATGGTATTGAATGGTGACAATGTTGACCAAGGATTAAAAATTCAATATGATGTACTGAAAAATACTTTGAAGCAGAATAGCAACATACTTCCTAAAACTATAATAGAGAATATTGGAAATCACGATTATTTTGATTATGCAAAAGGACCTAATACAAAAGATGATGTACAGAAATTTATAAATATGTATTTAGATTTTTCAGGAGAAAAATCAGTATACCATGATATTTGGATAAAAGGATACCATTTCATATCATTAGGTTCTGAATCAGGAAATACAAAAGCTTTAGGACCAGTGAACGCTTATTTATCTGAAAAACAGTTAGGATGGCTAAAGGAAAGATTAGCTGAGAAGCATGAAAAAGGTAAGCCTATTTTTGTATTTTTACATCAGCATCTAAGTACAAGTATAAAGGGATGGCGCGGCGTAGAACAAAGAGATGAACTAAATAAAATTTTGTCAAAATATCCTGAAGTAGTTTTGTTCACATCTCATACTCATGTTTTGTTAAGTGTAGATAATATAGAACAAAATCAACCTTTCACTATTGTACATACAGGTGCCGTTCACTATGCTATATTACCTGAAGGACATAATATAAAAAGACTTTATAATGATAGTCAGGGATTATATGTAGAGGTAGAAGGAAACAAGATTTTTATTAAAGGAAGAGATTTTGTTAAAAAAGATTGGGTTTTTACAAAGGAAATATCTAAAGGAAATTAAATTGCCTTAAAGTTATTTATGAAAGATAAAAAGATGAATAAAATTAATCTACCAATACAGATGCATAAAATAATATGGGGAGAAAAGAAAAAAGGTGTCTAATTTTAATATTAATGGTACAATATTAGTTGTGTAATTTAATAAAATAAACAAAAGGTGGTACTATATGAGAAATTTAAGAATGTCAATTGAGTATGACGGAACTAGATATAGGGGATGGCAAAAGCAAAAGGAAGGCGTCCCAACTGTTCAAGAAAAAATAGAAAATGTTTTATCTAAAATGACAGGGGAAGATGTTCAAGTAATAGGTTGTGGAAGAACTGATTCAGGAGTACACGCTGAAAATTATATAGCAAACTTTCATACTTATTGCAATCTAACTATAGAGGATATGCTAAATTATTTGTATGAATTCCTACCTGAAGATATAGTAGTAAAATCTATGAAGGATACAACAGAAAGGTTTCATGCAAGATACAATGTAAAATCTAAAACTTATGTATATAGAATAAATAACAATAAATTTAGAAGTGTATT
This sequence comes from Clostridium thailandense, assembly GCF_019207025.1. Taxonomy (GTDB): domain Bacteria; phylum Bacillota; class Clostridia; order Clostridiales; family Clostridiaceae; genus Clostridium_AM; species Clostridium_AM thailandense. The sequence continues at coordinate 8,749 of NZ_JAEEGC010000089.1, forward strand.
TAACAGGAAATATGCTTATCATACTGATGAAGAACTCAATATAAATGAAATGAGAAATGCATCAGAGATTTTAATCGGAACTCATGATTTTCAAAGTTTTACCAATCTGAAATCTAAAACTAAGTCTACTATTAAAACTATTAACTATATACATATAAATCAAAAAGATGATATGATAGAAATAGAGGTAAACGGAAACGGATTTTTGCTCAACATGGTTAGAATTATTACAGGAACTCTCTTAGAAGTAGGTAAAGGAAATTTAAAACCATCAGATATAGAAAAAATATTGAATGAGAAGAAAAGATCTGAATCTGGTCCAATAGCTCAAGCTAAGGGATTATTCTTAAAAAATGTTCAATATTAATTGATTTTTAGATGATTTTTATAAATACTTGTTTCTGCTTTAAAGAGATTAGAATTAAATTGCTAATCTCTTTTTTTATAATAAAATTGACTAATATACTAAAGAAGAATACCAATTTTACTTTAAGTCTGATAAAATATTACTTATAAACAGTAAATTGACAGAAAGTAGTTGTGTGGATTGGGGGTTTGAAGCAATGAGACTTGTACCAATACAGTATGTTAAAGCAGGAAGCTTTTTGGCGAAAAGCATTTATGATGATAAGGGTGCAGTTCTCTTAAGAGAAGGTGTAAAGCTTACTGAAAGCTATATTAGAAGAGTGACGCAGCTTGGGATATTTACCATGTATATAAATGATGAATATAGTGGCCCAGAAGTCGACGATTTAATAAAGCCAGAATTAAGACAAAAAGCGATTAAAACTATAAAGGAAACTTTCTATAGTTTTGATAAGTTCAGTTCTAGTGCTGGAAAAGGTAGTATGCAAGATAAAAAATTTATAGCTGAAAGACAGAAATATTTTCAATCTATTAGTGAAATTGTTAAGGAGATTATGGAAGAGCTTCTTGGAAGAAGAAATGTTTTGATTAATGTTGTAGATATAAAAAGTACAGATAATTATACTTATCAACACAGCGTCAATGTCGCTGTATTGTCTTTAGTACTAGGAATACAATTACAACTGGAAAGAAGAAAATTATATGATTTATGTTTAGGAGCATTAATTCATGATATTGGTAAGGCACTTGTACCACAAGATATATTACTAAAGAGTGATAAATTGACAGTTGAAGAACTTAATATTGTCAAAGAACATGCACAAATGGGATATGATTTTTTAAAAGGCAGTTCGGATATACCTGCCACTTCACGAATTATAGCTCTTCAACATCATGAAATGGAGGATGGAAAAGGGTATCCAGAAGGAAGGCATGGAGATGAAATAAACATTTTAGCCCAAATAGTAGCAGTGGCAGATGTTTATGATGCATTAACATCCGATAGACCATATAGAAAGGCTCTAAGTCCAAATGATGCAGTAGAATATATTATGGCACATGGACAAACTCAGTTTAATTATGAAGTGGTTAAAGCTTTTAGTAAATGTATAGTTCCATATCCAGAAGGAACCATAGTTAAATTAAGTAATGGCGAAATAGCTGTAGTGGAAGAAATATATCCTAACTTTACTCTAAGACCTAAAGTTAAAATTATAAATAAAAAATACGGAAATGGTGAGGAGATTTATAAAGATCTTAGAACTGAATTGGGATTGGTAATAGTTGGTCCTGAATATGAGATTCCCGAATAAACTACAAGGCTACTTGTATTTAATAAAAAAATATAGATATTTATAAGGTTATCCAGCACTAGACAGTTAATATCTGGTGCTTTTATTTATGATAATAGAAAGGGAGAACAGAATATGGAAGAATGCCTATTTTGTAATTATAACAAATCAGAAATAATAGCAGAAAATAAATTAGCTTTTGCTATAATGGATAAGTTTCCTGTGAATGAAGGACACACTTTAATAATACCCAAAAGACATTTTCCTTTTTTCTTTGAAGCTGCAGAAGAAGAAATAAAAGCCATGTATAGCCTTATGCATGAAGTAAAAGAAATGCTAGACCTTCAATATGAACCCGCAGGATATAATGTGGGTGTAAATATAGGTTATTATGCTGGACAGACAATAAAACATCTTCATATACATTTAATTCCAAGATATAAGGGAGATGTTGAAAATCCTAAAGGTGGGGTTAGAAATTTGAAAAAGGCGTTAGTAGAATATGATGGATAACGTTGAATGGTACTGTTGAACTATAATAAGTGCAACAGTACCATTATAGTTTCATATAGCCAAATTTTCTTCTGCCCATTTGACTACAAAATCTATGACATGTTCATCATTTGAGCAGCACTTATAAGATACTTCTTCAAATAATTTTTTGTTTCCGTTTGCTACACAAAAACCATATCCGGATCTTTTTAGCATTTCATAATCATTCATGTTATCACCTATTGTAATTGTTTTGGCAATATCAATATTTAAAATTTCACATAAAGTTTCTAAAGCATGTCCTTTAGAAGTGTTTTGAGGCAATATTTCTAAATAATTTTCTCCACTTTTGACTAAGTTGACTTCACCAAACACAGAAACAAAAGCATTCTCAAGTTTGTCAATCTGATCTTCTTCGCCTAAAATTAAAATCTTTGTCCAATTTTTATTCCATAAGTTGTTTGGCATTTTATAATGAACGTCAGTTCTTTCAGGTGAAAATCTTTTGGTAAACCTACATTTATTAAAAATATAAACATTCTCATCATAATAAATCTCAATTCCTAAAGAAGGATCATGTTGTTTTAATTTCCTAATTATATTTTTAACTTTATCCTCTAAAAACAATTCATATATAGTTTTTCCTTCATTGTAATCATAAATTTTTGTTCCATTATATAGTATTATAGGTATATTTACATCAACTACATCTAAGTATTTACGTACTGATTCCATCATTCTGCCTGTAGCAAGAGTAAATATTCCTCCCTGCGCTGCAAATCTGTTTATAGCCTTAATGTTTTCCACAGAAATTAGTTTATCACTTCCAATTAATGTACCATCCATATCTGAAACTAATAAATAACCTTTAAATCGCCTATCCATGCTTTTCTCCATTTCCTTATAAATGAGTATAATATTTATCTTATTATTTTATATTAAAAAGTTAAATAATCCAATACATATTTTATAGATCGTAAACTCTAGAACTAAACTTATCCAGATTACCAATATAGACTTGATTGTAAGTCATTAAATAACTGAGAGCTTACAATATTGGTAATTTCATAGTTTTGTAAGTTCAATTATAGAGTTAACGATCTATAAGAGCAATTTAAAATAATATTGCTTTAAGTGCACGAATTATTACTTAAAAGTAAATTAATAACCGTTTAGGTATTATTTTACACGTTTCGAGAAGTTATTTAACAAATTTTCCGAAAAATTGTTATTATTATTATATAGTAATTAATTTAAAGGAAGTGAGGATATGTATAGAGATTCAACAAGGGATTCCTTAAGTGAAAATTGGAAGAGCAACTTATATAATTCCAACAAATCATATAAGATAAATTTTTACTATAAAAGACGAACAAATTTTTCAAGATATAAATGGAGACGAAATGATATTAGCTAGAGGACAAGCATCCGCATTTATTAGACTAGACAAGTTTTATAATATAGATACTAATTAGGGAGAATCTTTTACAAATGATGTCATAGATTTTAATAACAAAATTAACTTCTTATTAGATTGTAACAAATTAGTTGATACTGGGATTGATTTAATGAAAACTTAGAAACAGGAGGAAAAAAACAAATGACATGGTTAAATGATATTAAGATAAAAGTAAAAATATTTATAGTTATATGTTTTATTTCAATCATATTAAGTATAGTAGGATTTGTCGGAATGAATAATATAATGAAGGTAGATAAAAATCATACAAATATATATACACAAAATGTTAATGCAACTGACTATTTAAATTCAGCCGAACTCTCATATCAAAATACTCGGGTAGCAATGCGGGAATTTGTTTTAGATTATATAGACAATAAAGAATTGACACAAAAAGAAATAGAACAAATAAAAACATTAAACAGCTCGATAAACGTATATATAAATAAGTACGAAAAGCTAATGCAAAATGAGCAAACAAAAAATGAACTAGAGTCACTTAATCAAATTCTTGATCAATACTCTAAAATATGTGATGAAGCAATTACTTTAACAATCAATGGAAAAAAGTCAGAAGCAACTAAAATTATAATGACTACTGGCAAGGATATAGCTGAAAAAATAGCAAATAAATTCGATAATATAAGAAAAATTAATATAGATCAAGGTAATAAGGAATTGAACTTGAATTCAGAGTATTCAAAGAATATAAAAAATAGTTTGCTTATTATCGTCATATTAGGAATATTACTGTCACTAATATTAGGAATCATAATTTCTAATATTATAAGTAAACCTATTAGTATCTTAGCTAAACAAGCAGAAAAAATAGCTAAAGGTAATATAGATATTGAGATAAATACTAAAGATAGAAAGGATGAAATTGGCGATCTATCTTATGCCTTTAGAAATATGGTAGATAACATTAAAGAACAGACTAATATGATAGAAAATATTGCAAATGGTGATTTTAGTAATGAAACAATTGTTAGATCGGATAAAGATATTCTTGGAATAAGTTTACTTAAAATGAATGAGACTATAAAAAACATAATAAAAGAGATAAATTATTTAATAAAAGCTTCAGAAGAAGGAGCATTATCTACAAGAGGAGAAGTGGATAAATTTAACGGATCGTGGAAAGATTTAATAATTGGAATTAATAGTATTTTAAATGCTGTTATAGAACCTATTGAAGAAGCAACAATGGTATTAAAAGAAATGGCCAATGGAAATCTTCATATAGTTGTAAAGGGAGATTATAAAGGTGATCATGCTGTTATAAAAAATGCTTTAAACAGTACAATAAGTAATATATTTTCTTACATACAAGAGATATCTAAAGTATTAAGAGACATGGCAAAAGGTAATTTAAATTTGCAGGTTTCTAGCGACTATAAAGGTGATTTTATAGAGATTAAAAAATCTCTGAATTTGATAATTAATTCATTTAATAAAGTTCTCGGTGAAATATATAACATTGCTGATCAAGTTGCAGAAAGTTCTAAACAAATTTCAGACTCTAGCCAAGGATTAGCAAGAGGAAGCACAGAACAAGCTAGTGCAATTGAGGAAATTAACGCTTCTATAGAACTATTCAAAAATCAAATGATAAAAAATTCAGAAAATTCTTCAAAGGTGTATGATTTAACTTTAAATTCAAAGAAAAAAGTGGAAGATGGAAATCTTCAAATGGAAGAAATGCTTAAAGCAATGGGAGGTATAAATCAAGCATCTTCTAACATATCTAAAATAATAAAAGTTATAGATGAAATAGCTTTTCAAACTAACATACTAGCACTTAATGCAGCTGTTGAAGCTGCTAGAGCTGGTGAGTCTGGGAAAGGGTTCTCTGTGGTAGCTGATGAAGTGAGAAATCTTGCTGAAAGAAGTTCAAAAGCCGCAAAGGAAACAGCTGTTTTAATAGAAGAATCTATTAAAACAGCTGATATAGGTACAAAAATAGCAAACAAAACAGCTAGTTATCTTGAAGAAACTGTTCAAAATACAATTTTAATTACAAATCTTATAGAGAAAATAAAGGAAGCTACAACAGAACAAACAGTATCTATCACGCAAGTAAATGAAGCGATGGAGGAGGTTTCAGAAGTTGTACAAGCTGGAACAACTAATATAGAAGAAAGTGCTTCCTCTTCAGAAGAATTGTATAAACACGCCGATTTGTTAAGAAGTAGAGTAAAGAAATTCAATCTAAAAAACAAGGAAAATTCAAATATTATTAGATTAGATGATAATACAAACAAAAGTTTACTAGATGAAGTAGCATTTTCTTTAGACACCTAAACGGCTATTGATACTTAAAAAATGTATGTAATTTATTCTAAACAATAATAAAAAGATGATTTATTTTTATTATAATAATCTTTTTATTATTGTTTACTATTAGTAATAATATTTTTGTACTATGATTTATTCTGAAATTTTAATCAATAATTTAGTAAGTTAATCATCAAAAATATAGTTAAATTCATCAAAGATGTCATTTTGAGTTACAGGCACGAGTATTTCTTTTCCATTTGTCATAGTGATTGTTTTATTAAATTTATCAATTTTAACTATATGATTCGAATTTATTATATATGATTTATGAACTCTATAAAAAAAGTTACCTGAGTGTTCAAGTTGAAAAAGCATTGATTTCATAGATCCATATACTTGAAAAACATTATTAATCAAATGAATAATGAGTTTTGATTTAAAACTTTCTATGTATATTATATCCTCTATGCATATTTGATGCTTAATATAATCTGAAGTCACTGTTATAAAACTTCTTTGTTGAATTCCGAAATTTTTCAAAAGAGCTTCAAAATCTTGGTATAGAACTGCAATAGTGGATTCTATATTCCTTAATGTTATAGGTTTTACCCAAAAGTCAAAAGCTTTGAGCCTATATTTAAAAGGCATTAAAGATAGTTCAATATGAGCTGTAAGTATTATTATATAAGAATGAGGCTCGTATTTTCTTATCTTGCGAGCTAAGCTTAAGCCATTTAAGTCACAATTTAAAGATATATCTAATATATATACATTAAAATCTTTTTTGTGTAAAGATGAGTATTCCAGTACTCTGAATGGGTTAGAGGAATCTAAAACAACTTTACCGTTCAAATTTTTTTGCTTTAATATTTTCTGTATATGGTTTTTAGTTACATCTAGAACAACTGAGTTATCATCGCATATTATGAAATTTAATGTCATAAATCAGCACCTCATTATTAGTCGTTTTAATTTACTTTTTAATATTAAGTTCTTGCACGAATAAGTTATAGTTAACAAAGGTATTATTGACGATTTTAGAATAATTTTTCAATATATCCTGCACAAACTTAAGACCTAATCCTCTTTCTTTTCCTTTTGTTGAGCCACCTTTTTTTATAATAGTTAAATCAGGTTTTTCTTTAAAAGTATTTTCAATAAATATACTGATACATTTAGTATTTTCCAGTATAATTATCGAAACGTTTTTAGTAAAGGCATCAGATGCAGCTTCTATTGCATTATCTAAAAATACACCTAAAATTTCACATAGATCAGTATTTTTTATATACCTGCTATCAAGGATAACATCACATTCAACTTTTATTTCCATATTTATTTCTAAAGCCCTGGCTACTTGCAATTTTGACATTAAAAGCCCTTTTGTAGCAGGATTTTTAATTTTTTCTATAGAAAAAACAGTATTATCTTTTAATATTTCAAATTGATCTTCTATTTGACTAAAATATTTTGTTAAGCCTTTCCAGTCTTTGTTATCAATATATCCATTTAAACCATATAGAACATTTAATACGTTGTGTCTAAATCTTCTTAATTCAGACATCATACTGTCATTGTTTTGAACATAAGTTTCAAGTTGCTTATACATTTTTTGCAATCTTTGTGTAGTACGCTTATTTTCAGTAATATCTGTTGAGGCTGTAGTTACACCGATAATCTCACCTAATTTATTTTTTAGTGGTTTAGCAGTTATATCATAGGTAAAAATTTTTCCCTGTATTGGAAAGTCAATTTCTTTTCTGGTATTTATTCTAGTTTCCAATACTTGTTTCTTCAATTTAACTAATTCTAGGGTGCCTTCATTTAAAGAAATTTCATCATCTCTTTTCCCAATAGATTCTTCTGGAGAAAAAGCTGAGTGTGGATTATAAATCCAAGTATATCTCAATTTATTATCAACATGTGCAATAATAATTGGTGAATGTTCTAGAGCAATATGGAAGGGGCTATTTTTATTGTCAGTATAATATTTTTGTACTCTAGAATTTTTAATTTGAGCTTTTAAATTCTTAATTTCCTCTTTCAATTCATTAATTAAATCTACATTCTTTTCAATACACATACTGTCTCTAAGTCTCCTTGCAATTTATAAATTACAGTAAATCTTAATGGTGATGTTTTATAAATTCCACTTTAAAATTATATAATACTATAGGTAAAATAAGCAAGTGTCATTAATTTCCTAGTTATGCTGCTCAAAATGTGTTATCTATAGAAATAATTGAAATTTTTCTAAAATAAATGTATAATTTTTGTGTTGAATTTAGTATGATAATGTTCGATATAGGACATTACTGATTCATGAATTTTTAAATTATGCTGGAATGAGGGAGTTTATTGAACTATGAAGATATGTCTAAAGAAGAATTAATAGAAGAATTAAAAAAATTAAAAAGGCGTTCTAATGATTTTGAAACACGAAATGTTAAAACTAGTGCTGGAAGGTTGAAAAAAATCAACTCTCAACTTAAGATATTTGTAAAAGAAAATGAAAAAATGACATATGAGTTAAAACGAATAAGACATAATGCCTTAAATATATTGTACGGCTTGAGTGGTTATATAGAAAATAGTGATTGGCAAGGACTAACAGAGTATTTCTATCAATTTGAAGAACAAATTAAGGATTTAAAGGGGAATTACATTTTTTCTATAAATAATATAAAAAATCACGCACTAAAGGGGCTATTGGTTGTAAAATTAGATAAAGCTAAAAGCTTAGGAATAAATGTTAGTGTTGAATTAGAAAATATTATTTATTTAGAAAAAAAATTTATAAAGACCACAGATCTTTGTGAATTATTAGGTGTATATTTAGATAATGCTATAGAGGCAGCTTCAGAGGCAAAAATTAAGAAACTAAATATTTGCATATTAGAAAACGTCAAATCAATTGTTATATCAATACGAAATACATTTAATGAAATACCAAATGTATCGGATATTAATCGAGGAATATCCACTAAGGGAAAAGACAGAGGAATAGGGTTAATCTTAAGTAAGAATATCTTAAGAAAATATAATAATATTATTCATAATACTTTTATTGAATATATATTTTTTATTCAAGAGATTTATATAAAAAAATATATGTAACTATACTTGGTTTTGAATTGAACAAAATTTATAATTCTGTTTCTATAGACTTAATTTTATATTGAAAAGAAGGTGATGTAATTAACATGGAATTAAAATTTATTATATGTGATGATGAAAAAAACTCATTGTGTAGTACTATAAATAGAATAGAGCGTATAATTAAAGAAGATAATGTTAAAGGAGAAATTGTTTTGTGTGTAAATAATCCTAATGCAGTCCTTGAATATTCAAAAACTAATTATAGAGACGCTAATGTATATATTTTGGACATAAATTTTAATAATGATATTAATGGTTTAAATTTAGCGCGCACTATAAGGAATAACGAACCAAATTCCTATATCATTTTTTTAACTGCACATGCTCAACTTTCTATGCTTACATTTCAATATAGGCTTAAGGTCTTTGATTTTTTAATTAAGCCAGTTATATATGGTGATTTTAAAGAATGTATAAATGCATTATGGCAGGATTTCAATAAAATAGAGGAGTTAAAAAGTAAAGGTGAATCTGATTATATAAATATTAAATCTGGATATAGAGAATACAAACTTGCTTCTGATGAAATTTTTTTTATAGAATCTTTTGGTCCTAAATTGATTATTCATATGAGAGAAGGTAATATAGAAACTTATAGCACTTTAAAAGAGTTTATCACTACTTTAAATAAAAAATCAAATTCTTTTTATAAATGTCATAAGTCATATATTGTTAATTTAAATTATATAACACAATTGGATTCTCAAAATAATGAATTAATTTTGTCTAATGGAGATAGATGTCTAATTGGAAGAGTGCAGAAAAGCTATTTAAGGGAAAAAATGAACATTTAATAATCTTTTATAAAATCAAACCTATATGTGTAGGTTTGTATTTTTTTGAGCTGCAATAAAATTTCGAAATTCTTTAAATTAAGCTAAAGAAGAGCTGATTATAATGAAAAATGTACATTTTATGCAATTATTGTTTGTAAAGCAAAAAAACTGTAATATAATAACAAATAATACAGGCAATTTACTATTTTGGTTACGTGCAAAGTAGGGGGGGATGAGTTGTGTTAAACATATTTTTATGCGAAGATAACACAAGGGAAAGACAAATTTTTGAAAACTATATTAACAATTCTTTACAAAGGAATGAATTAGAGGGAAAAATAGTTCAATCTACTAATAATCCTAATCTCATAATAGAATCTTTAAAACTTAATAAAAAAAGTAATAGAATTTATTTTTTGGACATCAATTTAGGTAGTACAATGAATGGAGTTTTATTAGCGAAAAAAATAAGAGAAATTGATAGTGATGGATATATTATATTCATAACAACTCACTCAGAGTTGGTTCTTTTAACATTTGAATATAAAGTTAGAGCATTAGATTTTATACTTAAAGACAACTACAGAAAAATAAAAGATAGGATTGATCAATGTATATTAATTGCTAAATCTGAGTATGCAAATAAATTCAATAATAATAATGATAATGTAAAAGTTATTACTATAAAGTCTGGTCCTAAAACTTTTAATATAAGAGAAAATGAAATAGAATTTTTAGAAACAATGGAAGAAGAGCATAAAATAAAAATAAACACATCAGATCAGCAAATAGAGTTTTATGGAACATTAAAGGAAATAGAAAAAGAATTGGATACAGAGTTGTTTTATCGATGTCATCGTTCCTGCATAGTAAATATTAAGCAAATAAAAGAAGTGGATAAAAATAATTTGATTATAAAAACCAAAAGTGGTTATAGCTGTTTTGTTTCTAGGCGAAATGTGAAAGGCTTGTTTGAAAGATGGACATATTAAATCATGCCTTTTATAACCTTGGTGTAATTATATCTTTTTCCTTTATATTGTTTAATAGACCCAGTTTAAAGAAAGTTTCTTTAAGAAAAAAAATATTTTTTATAGTGTTTCACTTTGCTATAGTGATGTCGTTTATTTACATTAACTATATACTAAAGTTGATTTTAATTACAAGCTTGTTGATATTAATATTAATATTATTAAAAATTGAAAAATATGAAGCGATTTTATCTATAGTAATTACTACAATTATTTATATTCTATCTTTTCTAATTAGTTGTGTCATTTTAATGGAGCTGAAAAAAATAGATTTATATGAAATTCAAAATAATTATTTTTATACTTTGCTTTTGCATATATTTAATATTATTATAGGATGTTTTACTGTTCAATTTATAGAAAAAATATTTTTATTAAATAATACTAATTTATATAATAAAAAAAGAATAGTATACAATACAATAAGCTGCTTAACTACTTTTGGAATTATACTTTTCAATCTTTACGATTATATGTATTTTCACAAACAAAAAAATGTAAAATTATTTTTATTATATATATTGCTAATAGTTTTATATTCATTAACGAATATATCTATGATTTGCTTAGTTGACAAATATACAAATGAGAAGCTTAAGAATAAGTATAAAGAAGAAGAGCTAAGTCAGTTATTGGATTACACACGAAATATGGAAAATATTATGCAGGAAATGAGAAAAAATGCTCATAATCATACTAATATAATGTCAACTATAAATGGGTATTTAGAATTAAATAAAATTGATGAGTTAAAACAATATTTTTTTGAGGAAATTAGTCCAGAATATAATTCATTAAGCTTGGTAAATAATAATTCAGCATCTCTTAAAAATTTGAGTAATTTTCCAGCTTTAAAAGGTATTTTGTCTTATAAATTAATTATTTCACAACAAAAAGAACTAGAAATTCATATTGATATATTCGAAAATATATCAAAGATTCATATGGATACTTTAGATAAATGCAAGATACTAGGAATATTAATAGACAATGCAATAGAAGCAGCAGAGGACACAGATATGAAAAAAGTAAATATAGCAGTATTTAAAGGTGAAAATTATGTAAGCTTTATTATTGAAAATAGCTATAAAGAAAGGCCAGACATAAGAAAAATATTTGAAAAAGGATATTCTACCAAAGGCATTAACAGAGGTTTAGGATTATCAATGGTTCGCCAAATTATTAATGATAGATATCCAAACGTTTTGCTTAATACTTTAATAAAAAATGATATGTTTACACAGGAACTTCACATATATGAAAAAGATATTTAATATTAGTTAGTGTTAAAATTATCTACAAAATAATTGTTTAATTTTAAAGGAGTTGTTACACTAAGAATAATATTAGCAATACATTAGTTTATCAATAATTAACAAACTAATGTATTAGTATAAAAATTTCTCAATGTGGCAACTCATTACATTTTTAATAAGTTCCGGAATTGGCAATATTATAAACTAACTCCACTTCGTTCAGCTCTTTAAGTTCTAATGAATTTACTTCAAATCGGCAGTTTAAAAAAACTATATTTTCTAATCTCAATATACCTTGAGTTATTTGCAAAATTTTTTCATAAGAATTACAACTTATCTTGCAATCAAGGTTGTTTTTAAATATCCTAAAATTCATATTGAAACATCTCGGGCTATTTGTACAAAATTCAAATTCATCTATTGATTCACCTACAAACTTTGCACAAATACGCTCCAAGTATTTAGTAACATTTCTTTTATTTATATATTTATTATCATTTGATTTTAAAGTTATATTTGCCTTCAAATAAATCAACTTGCTTCCCCCCTATGTAATCAAATCTCTAAGTTTTGTATATTTTATGCTTAAACCAATATTATTTCTATAGAATGAATATTGTTATCTGATTCATATGAATCATTATCATTATTAGAATTTATAATCATAGTATTTAGAAGTTCTAAAGCAGCTGAATCTGATTCGTCTTGCTTAGAAAGCTTATGAAGTAAGATATCCCCATCTTTAAATTTAACGATTATTTTTTTAAACATTAAAAATTCCTCCCCATCTAAAAAAATTTAATGATTTTTAATCGTGCGTCTAACCAAGAAAATATAAATATATGTTTTTATTATACAAAGAATAATAATTATTTTAATATAAATGTCGTGAAATGATGATATTTAAGCTTGAAATGCATATTGTTATATATTAGAGACTAAAAATATGCAATTTATGCAATGTGCATTGTTACAATTAACTGAATTTTGTTAAAATAATAAAAAAATACAATTAAGTCCTAATAAATCAATGAATTTATGTTGTAGAAATAAAAAAATATTGAATTAGAAACAAAATAGAAAAATTATTTTTTGACTCTGTATTGCAATATTCAAAATATAATGTTAATTCAAAAGACATCTTTTAAATTTATTTGTTTATAATTTTATATTGGAGAGGAGGAAAATTAAAAATATATCTGCAACATGATAAATTAGAAATTCATATAGTTGATGATGGAAATGGAATACCTAAAGAAAAAATGAGAATTAATATAAGAAAATGAGGGATAGCATGTTATATAGAATATTAAGTAATCCAAATGGAAAAGAAAAAATTATACGAAATAAATATATGTCATTGAGAAAAAAGAATGAGAATTTACAGAAGAACTATAATAAATTTGATTTTAAAACAGAATTTTTAAGTAATATATCCCATGAATTTAATACTCCATTAACTCTAATTTTAAGCATATTGCAATTTATGGAAATTTCCGCCGAAAAAGAAATCTATAACTACGATAGTGAAAAATGCGAAAAATATATAGGCATTATGAAAAAAAACTGTTTTAGACTTATAAAATTGACAAATAATATTATAGAACTATCAAAGATAGCAAATAATGAAATCAATTCAACCTTTATGAATTATAATATTGTGAATATAGTAAAGGGTATTAGCCTTTCTTCAGCAAATTATGCTGAAAAAAAAGGAATTGGTCTCACTTTTGATACATCTATTGAAAAAAAAATAGTATCTTGTGACAAAGAAATGTTAGAAAAGATAATGCTTAACCTTTTATCAAATGCTGTTAAATTTACTGAACCAGGCGGAAATATTAAAGTAAGGATAGAAGATAAGTTAGATAGCGTTGATGTTTTGGTTAGTGATACTGGTATAGGAATTCCAGAGTATAAACTTAAAGAAATATTTTCTCCCTTTGCACAAATGGACAAGTCCTTTAGAAGAAATCATGAAGGATGTGGTATTGGTCTAACTTTAGTAAAAGCTTTAGTAGAATTGTTAGGTGGAAAGATTAAGCTTTATAGTAAGCTTGGAGAAGGAACTAATGTTGTTGTAAATATTCCAACTAATGTGGCTGATAACAGTATAATTTTGAAAAACGATTTTATTAGTTACTATAATGACGAAAAAGTAAAAATTGAATTTTCAGATATATGTTCTTTTATAGAATAGGTTATAAACTACATATTTAATGATTGGTTCATGATACAAATTGAATGCTCGAAAATCATATATCTTTTTCCTGTTTACTATTGTTATATAAATAAAGATACTAAGAAAATTAAAAAATTTACTGGTAAAATCGTCAATGGAACTCTGAAAAAGGAGGATATATATGAATATAAAGAATATTAAACTAAGCACAAAGCTTTTTATTGCCTTTACAATAGTTCTAATTTTTATGGGTACTATTATATTAATTGGAATTAGTAGTTCTAATAATATAAAAACGGTATTTATTGAGACAAGTGATTACAACGAAAAGGTTAAACTTTCTAATAGTATGAGAGGGCATATAAATAAAATTGTAATATCAATTAGAAATATTGCAATAAGCACTGACATGACTTATATGATTAGTGAAAGAAGACTAGTAAACGATGAACTTCACAAATATGATACTGAGAAAAAGAAACTTCAAAAAATGATAAGTTCAAGTGAAGAAGAAAAGCTTTTTCAAAACATTAACAGCAGCACGGAAGCTGCAAATACAGCGTTTAGTAAAGCGATAGAATATGGATATAAAAATGACATAAGTGATGAGGCAATCGATTATATATTGAAAGATATGAGTAAATCTCAGCAAGATTTATTAACTAGTATACAGTCAGTTATTGATTATGAATATCACCAAATGGATAAATATATAGGAAATACAAATGGTACTATAAACTCATCTATGTTACTTATGAAAATATTCGGAATAATAAGTATAATCATTTGTGTTCTTTCTCTTATGGTTATTCTTAGGCAAGTGAAAAGTCAAATAAAAATCTTATCTGATGCTGCAAATAATTTAGCTTTGGGAGATTTAAATGTTTGGATAGATTTAAATAGTGAAGATGAGCTAGGAAAATTAAGCCATAACTTAAATGATGCAGTAAAAAATACGCGAGATCTAATTGATGAAATTATGTCAAATTCGTCCGATGTAAGCAGTTCCAGTCAGGAACTTTCAGCTGTAGTGGAGGAAATTTCATCTAAGCTTGAAATGATAAATATATCTGTAAAGGAAATAACCGAAGGTATAGAAGAATCTAGTTCTTCTTCAGAATTAGTAACTTTAGCTGTTGCTGAAATAGAGAAAACTATCGATAATATTGCAATTAGAGTGGAAAGAGGAAATAAGGCAGCTAAAGAAATAGAGAGTCGAGCGGTAGTAATGAAAGATAATGCAAAAAATTCCAGAAATATCGCTATAAACATTTACAGAGAAAAGCAAAATCATATAGTAAAAGCTATCGAAGAGGGAAAAGTTATACAGGAAATTAAAGAGATGTCTCAAGTTATTGGAGAAATTGCGAGTCAAACAAATTTATTATCACTTAATGCAGCTATAGAGGCCGCAAGAGCAGGTGAACAAGGAAATGGATTTTCCGTAGTAGCTGAAGAAGTAAGAGAACTTGCTGAACAATCTGCTCAGACTGTATCTAAAATTCAAGAAGTTGTAAAACAAGTAGAGAATGCTTTTAAAAATATCTCGCAGAATGCCAATGATATATTAAAATTCATAGATGAAAATGTATCTGCAGATTATGACGTTTTAGTTAATACAGGAGAGCAATATCAGAAAGATGCTGAGTTTATAAGTATATTGGTTCAGGATTTCAATGAGAATATAAAAAAGATAGTTACTTCAATGCAGGAAACACACAGATCCATAGAAAATATATCTACAGCAATGATTCAATCTAGCACAAGTTCTGAAGAGATACTAGAAAGTATTACTGAAACCTCAAAAGCTATGGAGGAGATCGCTAAAGCCGCAGAAAGTCAATCTTTGCTTGCAGCTACTATGAATAATTCTGTACAGAAATTTAAAATATAGATAAACTTTAATTTGTGTTATTAGATATTAATTATTCATTAATAAAAAAATGGCAAAAAGGTCAAATCTTATGTTATAATGTTATTAAATAATATAAATTATTAATTATTGAAATAGCGAAAAAATATTTTCAATTCTATGGAGGTGCTTTTATGTATGATGTAATTATAATTGGGGCTGGGGTAATAGGTGCAAATATCGCTAGGGAACTCTCGAAATACAAACTCAACGTCTGTATTATTGAAAAAGAAGAGGATGTAAGTTGTGGTTGCTCTAAGGCCAACAGCGGAATTGTACACGGCGGCTACTCAGATGAACCAGGTACCTTAAAAGCAGAATTGTGTGTACAAGGTAATAGAATGTTTGCGAAACTTGAACATGAGTTAAATTTTGGATATAGAGAGACTGGATCTTTAGTACTTGCATTTTCAGAGGAAGAGAAAAAAAATTTAGAAGAACTTTATGAAAATGGTATTGCGAGTGGCGTAGGTGGAATGGAAATAATAGATGGTAATGAAGTAAGAAAAATGGAACCTTACATAAGCAAGGATGTAAAATGGGCGTTGTATTGTAAGGATTCAGGAGTATGTTCTCCTTATGAATTTACTATAGCCCTCATTGAGAATGCCATATCAAATGGTTTAACTTTAAAGTTAAACCACGAAGTTCAAAATATAGAAAATTTAGGTGAAAGGTTTAAAGTTATAACTAACAGAGGCCAGTTTGAAGCTAAATATATT
Organism: Clostridium thailandense; assembly: GCF_019207025.1. Lineage (GTDB taxonomy): Bacteria > Bacillota > Clostridia > Clostridiales > Clostridiaceae > Clostridium_AM > Clostridium_AM thailandense. The sequence goes on from NZ_JAEEGC010000089.1 coordinate 25,679, forward strand.
ATAAATGCAGCAGGTGCTTATAGTGATAAAGTTTCAAGGATGTTAGGTATAGGAGATTTTGATATTTTTCCAAGAAAAGGAGAATATATTATCCTTAATAAGGATCAAGCCTATTTAGTGAAAAGGGTGATATTTCAAGTACCAACAAAAATGGGAAAAGGAATACTTGTGACAACAACATATCATGGGAATCTTATGATAGGACCAGATGCACAGCAAATATCGGATAAAGAGGATGTATCTACAAGTGAAGAAGCACTTAAAGCTATTGTTGAAGCAGCAAGAAAATCTGTCACAGGTTTTGATATAAAAAAGGCTTTGACCTCTTTTGCGGGAGTTAGGCCTACTAACACAAGAAAGGATTTTATAGTAGAGGAGACGAAGATAAAAGGGTTTTTAAATGTTACAGGGGATTCTCCCGGGCTAACTTCTTCGCCAGCTATTGCTAAAAAAGTATTATCCATATTAAATAATTCAGGATTAAATTTAGAAGAAAAGAAGGACTTTAATGCATATAGAAAAGCTATAGTAATTAAGAAGGATGATAACTTTGATGGAGATGTAAATTCTGAGGATCCAAATAAGCATATAATATGCAGATGCGAAAAGGTCACAGAAGCAGAAATTATAGACGCATTAAAAAGAGAAATTAATATAAATTCTATAAATGCTGTAAAAAGGCGTACAAGGGCTGGAATGGGAATGTGTCAAGGGGCGTTTTGCGGACCTAGAGTAAGGAAGTTAATTGCAAAGACTTTAAATATAAAAGAAGAGGATATAACCCAAAGCAGCAGCAAGTCTTCTGATCTTCATAGCAGAGTAAAAAGATTGAAGATTATGGGAATAGAATAAATTTTGAAAGGCATTAGATATTTGCTTATCTAGTGCTTTTCTTATTTCAGAGGAATTCAGTATTATTTCTCATATTAATGGAGAACCTAAATTTGATATATAAATAACTAATACTTAAAAGAAGGAGATTTTAGGTATCCTATGAATACAATATTAAGAATTTACAAAAGAGATCTTAAGAGAATAATCATAAATCCTGCTCTTATCATAATATTAATTGGCTTAATTATTGTACCAGCGTTATATGCTTGGATAAATATAATTGCTTCTTGGGATCCATATGGAAATACAAAAAATTTGTCAGTGGCAATAGTAAATAATGATAAAGGTGCAGCTTTCAAAAATATGCATATCAATGTAGGAAAGGAAGTAGCTGATAAATTAAAAACAAATCAAAATATAGGATGGACATTTGTTAATCAAAATGAAGCTGAAACAGGAGTAAAGTATGGCAAATATTATGCAAGTATAACTATTCCAGAAGATTTTTCAAGAGATTTGTTATCTATTGCAACAAGTAAAGAACCAGAAAAAGCTAAATTAATTTATTCAGTAAATGAAAAAGTTAATGCTATTGCACCTAAAATAACGAAAAGCGGATTAACAAGCTTACAAAGCGAAATAACATCATCTTTTACTCAAGAAGCGAGTACTACGGCGCTTAATTATATGAATGCTTATGGGATTGAATTAGAAAAAGCCAGACCCGAACTAGAAAAGTTTATGAACTTAATATCTAATATAGATAATGATTTACCTAAGGTAGGAGATGGCATAAATGCTGCATATCAGTTATCTAATGATATGCATAATTATATACAGAATATTGAAGGAAGCATTCCCATTGTAACAGATACTTTAAATAAATCTGCAAATATTGTTAAAGCGAGTAGCGATTTTTTGCTCAACGCTAAAAATAAAATGAAAAATATACCAACTAATGTTAATACAGATTTAACTACTGCAAAAAATAATGTTGATTCAACAATAGAAAGTCTTAATAGTATTATTACTTCTATTAATCAAGGCAACGTTGATCAGATTCAAACGTTAAAATCAATATCCGATAAGCTTAATGCTGCAATTACAAGTATTGATAATAATATAAGTATGATGCAATCAATCAATAATGTTCTAAATAGTAATGCTGTATCTAATTTTATAAGTAATTTACAAGATATACGAGATAGATTAGCTCGAGATAATGACAATTTAAATAATCTCATTAATACATTAAATAAAGGACAACAGATTTCTACTTCTGCGCTAAAAGCTATCATTCAAAATGTTACTATAGCTTCTCAGCTCATAAATGATTCAATAAACAATTATAATAACAATATTGCACCCCTTGTAACTAAGTTTACGGATAATTCAATGGGAATAACAGATAATTCATTAAAACTCTTACAAAATGCACAAGACAATATGCCATTAATTAATAGCTTATTAAAAGATGCGGACGCAGCTACTAACTTAGGAGTATCACAGATTAAAAATATTAAAGATAAGTTTCCAGCAATTCAACAATCTATACATAGCACTGTTGGTAAATTTAAAGACTTTAGTAGTGAACAAAAATTTAATGATATTATAAATCTACTTCAAAGCAATACGAAAGCAGTAAGTGATTTTTTATCTAATCCGATAACTTTGGTTCAAAATCGAGTGTTTCCAATACCTAATTATGGTTCAGCTATGACTCCTTTTTATACTACTCTTGCCATTTGGGTAGGTGCATTTACATTACTTTCGCTATTATCTATAAAAGTTGAACCTTTAGAGGATAATAAGAAAGTTAGCGCAAAAAAAGAGTTTTTTGGAAGATACTTGACTTTTGCTACTATTACAGTTATCCAAGCTTTGGTTATTAGTTTAGGAAATCTTTTTATACTTAAAACTTATGCTTTAAATCCGATTATTTTTATACTATTTTCTGTGTATGTAAGCATAGTATTTATAATGGTCATATATACTCTGGTATCAGTATTTGGAAATGTAGGAAAAGCATTAGCATTAGTAATTATGGTATTACAAGTTTCTGCATCTGGAGGAACTTTTCCTATACAACTCACCCCAAGATTTTTTCAAAACATAAGCCCACTATTACCTTTTACCTATGCTATAGGAGGTATGAGAGAAGCAGAAGGAGGGATTATTTGGAGTTCTTTATACTATAATATAGAAATTTTATCTATATATTTTTTTATATCAATAATAATTGCAATTTTTCTAAAAGAAAAAATCAATAAAAAATCTGAAAAGTTTATCAGTAAAATAAAAGAAAGCGGTTTGATTGGAGAGTAGTTGGTAGGGGATACTATAATTGAAGTATCTCTTTATCATTTCTTTAATCTGTGATAATTTAAACTTGTAGTAATGATTTCCAAAAATAATACGATAAAAAATTAGGGGTGAAAAAATAGTAAAGGAGGAAAGAGTGTGTATATTAATAATATGGTGAGATATGCTTACTATTCGAATTTATGGAACAATAACGTGTCAACATCTAGTGCTCCTATGATTAATTCCGTGAATCAATCTGTAAGAACTGCACTTAAATCTACCGAAGTTAATAACGTAAGCAATTATAATATTCATAAATTAACTTCAGCAGTATCCTTGAAAACAGATGCTGAACAGCTATCAAAAAGTGCGAAAAAAATTACTAATAATACGGATAGCGGAACCTTTGCACAAAAGGTTGCTTTGTCCGAGGACAGCACTAAAATTACAGCTTCTGCAGAAAATGGAGCCTATAATACAACTTATGCGATTAATATAGATCAAATAGCTAAGGCTCAAACAAACGCTAGTAATTTAGTGGACAAAAGTCAACTAAGTTCAATGCAGGCAGGAACTAATACCATTAGTATTACATCTGGAGGAAAGTCTAAGGATATAGACTTTTCTATATCTAATGGGGATACTAATGAAGTAGCATTAAATAAAATGGCAAAAGCAATTAATGCTTCTCAGTCTGGAGTAAATGCATTAATAGTAAAAGACAGTTCAGATAATAATATTAAGTTACAGCTTACTTCGGACAAGACTGGTACGAGCAATGTATTTTCTATTACTGATAAGATTGGAAATTCAGTAGCAAGTACAGGGATAAATAGTATTAGTTCAAATGCAGCGGATGCTAAATATAAGTTAAATAATATTGAATATACTTCTAATAGTAATGAAGTAACTACAGGTGGAGTAACCTTCACTTTAAAGAATACAACAAGTAATGCAGTTAAAGTAACAGTTAAGCAAGATAGCAGTAAGATTGGTGAAGATATAAACAATTTTGTCCAAGATTATAATAATCTCATTAAAGATGCAAGAAACAGCGGAATAAGTAATAGTAATGCATTAAAAGGAATTAACTCAATAATTGATAGAAGTAAAAGCAGCTTAGAGAAAATAGGAATTACTGTAAATAAGGATGATACTCTTTCTGTAGATAAGAACAAACTCAACAACAAAATAGAGAATGATATTAAAACGGTAAAAGATACCTTTAATAGTTATCAAGGCGTAGCAACTAAGATTAAAAATTATTCAAGTTCAATTGCAAAAAATCCATTTACAGCAGTTGGAGTTAATACTATAGATGTTTATAATAAAGGATTAATATCATCCTCTAACTATTTAAATCAAGGTTCAGTATTAAATTTATATCGTTAAAGCTTAATAAAAAACTATTTCTAATTGGATCTCATTTTGTTTGCTAGCACCCCTCAAATTTTACAAATAAAACGAGATATGAATAACGGACTGCAAATGAGTACTTGCAGCCCGTTTTTGTATTTCTTAATATATGAGCTTACATTCGCAGGATATATCATTATTAAATTAACCATTTATTAAAAATACGTTTTTATAATAAATAAAATTTAAAAAATAGATAATTAAATAATCAAAAATAAATATATTACCTTATTAAATATATGTACGCTATTTATTCAATATGCTAAAATGTAAATAATTCAAATGCGAACTCATGAGTTTCAGTAAATATATATTTAAACTTTAGTTTTGTACAATAATAAGAAGAGGAGCATTAATATGAAAAAAATTATTATAATATTTACTGGTGGAACAATATCTATGAAGAAAGACGAAACTAGTAATGCAGCAGTACCAACTATGAGTGGAGAGGACATATTAAAAGTTACTCCGGGGATTAAAAATATTGCAGATATTCATTTTTTAGATTTTGGCATGCTGCCAGGCCCACATATGACACCAGAAAAGATGTTAGAGTTATCAAATATAATAACTAATAAAATTGAAATTGAGGGATATGATGGAGTTGTAATTACTCATGGAACAGATTCACTTGAGGAGACAGCATATCTTTTAGATTTGACTTATAATGGATCAAAGCCAGTAATATTTGTAGGTTCAATGAGAAATAGTTCAGAACCTGGATGGGATGGACCTCCGAATCTAATAGATGCGGTACATACTGCCATATCCGAGGAATCAAAAAATAGAGGAGTTATGGTAGTAATGAATGGGGAAATACACTCAGCTTCTCAGGTAACTAAAACAAACACTCATACATTAGATACCTTTAAAAGTAAAGACTTCGGGCCTATCGGGTTCGTAGATAATAATAAAGCATATTTTTACTATAGCTATACTAAAAAGCAATATATACCTGCAAAAGAAGTTGACAGTAGTGTAGATCTTATAAAATGTGGATGTGGTATGGATGATCGTATCTTAAAATTCTGTGTAGATTCTGGAAGTCATGGAATTGTAATTGAAGGTATGGGAAGAGGTAATATTCCTCCAAAAATGGTTTCAGGAGTCGAATATGCATTAAGTAAAAACATACCAGTTGTCTTGGTTTCACGATGCCTTATGGGTAGAGTCCTTGATGACTATGGCTACGAAGGAGCTGGAAGAGAACTTACTGAAAGAGGCGTAATTCTTGGAGATAATCTTCCAGGACAAAAGGCTAGGATAAAGCTTATGGTAGCACTAGGTCACACTAAAGAAGTATCAAAAATTAAAGAAATATTCGAGAAAAATTATTACTAAAAATTAAGCACAAATTTCAAAATAATAAATATGGATTAAAAATAAGATCTCTTTTTCTAGGAGGAGTATTTATGGATTCTACAGATTATAAAATTATAGAAATACTTTTAGAAGATGGCAGAATGCCTATGAAAGAACTTGCACAAAAAGTAGCACTTAGTGCTCCAGCAGTAGCTGAAAGGGTAAAAAGACTTGAAGAAGACGGCATAATAACAGGCTACAAAGCAGTAGTAGACTATGAAAAGCTTGGAAAAAAGATTAATGTACTTATAAATGTAGGCATGAATGTTCAAAGGGCAGAAAAGTTTATGGAATTTGTTAAAAATGAAAATTCTATAATTGAATGTCATCATGTTACAGGCCCTTACTGCAAGATTTTGAAAGCTAAATTTGAGGATATAGCAAGTTTGGAAAATCTTATTGGTAAGATACAGCAATTTGGCAATACAGAGACATTTATAATACTCTCTTCAATAGAAAAAGAACATATAATAAGTTACGAAAAAATACCTAAGTAAGTTGTTTTGTAAAATAAATACCTAAATATTTAACTTTGTATATAAAAAAGATAAAAATATCAATTATATAGCAAATAGAGCTTAAACAGGAGGATGTATATTATGAATAACTTTAGTCTTCAACGTAAAGAAATTGAAAAAATTTATGGTAAAATTAGTCCATTTGAACTTAAAGATAAATTAATTGGTCTTGCAGAGGAATCAAAAGAAAGCGGTACACATTCATTACTTGATGCAGGTAGAGGAAACCCTAATTGGATTGCAGCAACACCAAGAGAAGCTTTCTTCACCTTTGGACAGTTTGCTATTGAAGAAAGCCGTAGAGTATGGAGTGAAAATGATTTAGCTGGTATGCCAAAGAGAGAAGGAATTTCAGAGAGGTTTATAGAATTTGTAAAAAATCACCAGGATGCTCCAGGAATTGATCTTCTTAGTAAGATGATTAATTATGGTGTAACAGTTAAAGGCTTTAAGGCAGATAATTGGATTCATGAACTAGCAGATGGAATTATTGGTGATAACTATCCTCAACCAGATAGAATGTTAAGACATATTGAAAGTGTTGTTAATGATTATCTTATTCAGGAATTATGCTATAATGAACCACTTGAAGGAAAGTTTAATGTATTTGCTGTTGAAGGGGCTACTGCAGGAATGTGTTATATCTTCGATAGCTTAATTGCAAATAATATATTATCAAAAGGTGATAAAATTGCACTTATGGCGCCAATTTTCACACCTTACCTTGAAATACCTCATCTACCACGTTATAATTTTGATGTTGTTAAAGTTTTAGCTGACGAAACAGATGAAAATGGAAACCGCATATGGCAATATTCTTCTTCAGAGATGGATAAACTAAAAGATCCAGATATAAAAGCATTATTTATAGTTAATCCAAGTAATCCAGCATCCATTGCAATGAAACATGAAACTATAAATTATTTAAAACATATAGTAGATAACTATAACTCTGATTTGATGATTATTTCAGATGATGTATATGGTACTTTTGTGGATGACTTCCGTTCAATAATGGCTGATTTACCATATAATACAATAGGAGTATACTCTTATTCAAAATACTTTGGAGTAACTGGTTGGAGGCTAGGGACTATTGCCCTTTATGAAAAAAATGTATTCGATAAATTACTAAGAGAACAGGATGAAGACAGAAAAGAGAGAGCAAGAAGACGTTATTCAGGAATTTCCACTGACCCTGATTCAATTCCTTTTATAGATAGAATAGTAGCAGATAGCCGTCAGGTGGCACTTAATCATACTGCAGGGTTATCAACACCTCAACAGGTTCAAATGGCATTCTTTTCGTTATTTGCTATAATTGATAGAGAAAACAAATATAAACAATTAACAAATAGTATTTGCCGCCGTCGTAAAAAGCTTCTATTTGATGGTTTAGGATTGGATTTGAGGAAAGATCCTTTTGATGCTTCTTACTATACTCAATTTGATTTATTGGAGTGGGCAAGCCACAATTACGATGATGAATTTGCAGATTATTTGCAAAATAATTATAAACCAGTAGATATTCTTTTAAGATTAGCAGAACAATCTTCTATTGTACTATTGAGTAGTAGCGGCTTTGATGGTCCAGAATGGTCTATTAGAATATCTCTTGCTAATCTCAATGATGAATCTTATCCTAAAATTGGACAGGTACTTCGCAAAATATTAGGAGACTATGTTGCAGAGTGGAACGAATCTCAAAATTCTTAAAATTTATAAACACATACAGCCAAAAGTAAAATTGTACTCTGCTTTATGAGTCTAAGCTTCAGCCCTATAAAAATTTTTAACTCCAAAAGCCTATGTTGTGGTAGATAACCATGATATAGGCTTTTTTTGAGAATATATAATAAAAATTTGCAGAAACTAAATGAGATGGACAAAAGTTATTTGAGAGGGGGATTTTAGCATGCCTAGTATTAACATGCTTTCTTCTGCAGAAAAAGTAAAAGGTCAAGGTGTGTTGGCTGCTTATATTGAGCAAGTCAATTTAGTTAAAAATGGACTACAAGATAACTTTAAAGTAAGTGTAAACAACTTTAAAATATGCGACATAATGCATTACCATACCATTGATTTTAAATTTTTTTTAAGTCTACCTTTTGTAAAATTAGTAGGTACAAGTGTCGCCTATGTTCATTTTGTTCCAGATACTATAGATAATAGTTTGAAGTTACCCCATATTATAAAAGAACTAGTTTATAAATATATAATTTGGTTTTATAAAAGTATGGATTATTTAGTAGTTGTAAATCCATGCTTCATTGATGTCTTGAAAAAGTATGAAATAGAAGAAAAAAAGATAACTTATATTCCTAACTTTGTGTCGGAAGAAAATTTTTATAAATATGAAGAAGAGAGTGTAAAAAAGATAAAACAAAAATTTAATATTCCATTGAAAAAGTTTGTAGTTTTAGGTGTAGGTCAAGTTCAGCATAGAAAGGGTATACTAGATTTTATTAGAGTTGCAGAAAAACTTCCGCAGATTCAGTTTATATGGGCAGGTGGCTTTTCTTTTGGCAAAATAACAGATGGATATAAGGAATTAAAAAAAATCATGAAAGCGCCACCTAAAAATGTAATGTTTCTAGGGATTATTGAAAGAGAAAAAATGAATGATATTTATAATATTGCAGATGTAATGTTTTTACCTTCTTATAACGAATTGTTTCCTATGTCTATTCTTGAAGCTATGGCATTAAAAATTCCTATACTCTTAAGGGATTTAGATATTTATCATAACATTTTGTTTGATTTTTACTTAAAAGGAAAAGATGTAATGGAATTTACACAGTGCATAGAAAATATAGAGAATAACGAAAAAAGCTATAAATTATGGTGTAAAAAATCATGGCAATGTCATCAATTTTATTCTAAAGAACATGTTTTAAGTATGTGGAAGCAGTTTTATGACAAAATATACCATGAGAAGAATAAAAGAAAATTTAGGAGAAGCTTAAATGAAAAATAAAAAACTAAATATAATTGTTGTAGCAATTTCAGCTTGTATTTTTTTTTCATTTTTTATTTTTAATAAGGGTTTCGGTTCTCTAATCAAAGAATTAAAAGCATTAAATATGTATTGGATTTTTTTTGCCTTAATGAGTATTATTTTATTTTGGACATTTGAAACAATGATTCTACACACGATAACAAAAAAGCTTTATTCTAAAGAGTATTCATTTTTTCAATCAGTAAAATTTCAAATGGTTGGGCAATTTTTTGGTGCTATTACACCTTTATCAGCTGGAAGTCAACCTGCTCAATTGTATGAAATGACAAAATATGGAATACCCGCAGGACTTTCAGGCTCTATATTAATGATAAAATTTATGCTGCATGAACTAATAAATATATTTTATTTATTAGTAGCATTGTTGTTTAGGTTCAGTTATTTCAATTCTAAAATTAAGCATTTCACATATTTTGCCCTTTTAGGCATTGTAATTAACATAGCAGTCATGCTATTTGCAATATTAGTTGTAGTAAATAGAAGAATAACAGAAATTATTATGCAGTTTATTTTAAAAATATTAGGCGCTATTCGAATCTTAAAAGATGTAAAAGCAAAACAGAAAAAAGTTGAAGAGGAATTAAAAAGCTTTCATAAAAATGCACTATTAATGAGAGAACATATAGATATGTGTACTTATGTTTTAATTTATACACTTTTTCAATGGCTTACTTATTTTAGTATTCCATATTTCATCTATAGAGGTTTTGGATTTAATTATCAAGATTTGTGGACTATTATGGCTGCACAAGTTTTCTTAACAGTTTTTATGTCAGCAATACCTCTTCCTGGAGCAGAAGGAGGAGCAGAAGGAGGGTTTTATGTAATTTTTAAATTATTTTTTAAATCTAATACTATCATTACAGCTCTTTTTATATGGAGAGTACTTACATATTATCTATCTATTGCAGTATCAAGTGCATTTATTTTAGCAATTTCTAATACACATTTAAGAAAAAAATGCTGACAGTACTAGGCTGCAGCATTTTGCTATTTTGAATTTAAAATTTTTTTATAAGTTTCAACTACTTTGTGTGTAAAGATATCGCTGGAATATTGTTTTGTAGTGCGAATTGCTTCTTGAGTTAGTCTGCTTTTTAAATCTGTATTTTGCAATATTTTATTTATGTAATGACTAAATTCCTGTGGGTCTTTATAAAAAAATCCATTTTTTCCTTGTGTAATGATTCCATCTATACAAGGATCATATTTACAAACCACAGGACATCCGCTGCTCAAAGCTTCGATATAGGTCAATCCCTGAGTTTCACTTGTAGATGCAGTAACAAATAGTTCTGCTATTTTATAGTATTTATAAATCTCTTCTGGCTTTATCATTCCTGTGAAAATAACTTTTTCTTGAAGTTCTTTATTATAGACTTCTTCTTTTAGATTTTGTAAATAGGGTCCGTCTCCTACAATCAAGAGTTTTATATTCTTAATTCTTTCCGTAACTGTATGAAAAAGAGTCAAAATTTCACTTATGTTTTTCTCTTCTCCAATTCTACCAACATAGGTAATAATCTTATCCGTATTTTTGATTCCTAATCTTGATAAGATTTCTCTTTTTTCAGTTGATTTAATGGGTTGATAAAATCTATTTAAATCAATGCCAGTAGGTATTATATGAATAGGCTTATTTACACCATAATTAAGCAGTATGTTTTTTGTTTTTTCTGTTGGAGCAATTACTCCATCAAAAGTATTTAAAATAAAGCGAGTAATTAATCTAGCTGTACTTTTTTTTATAAGTCTCCCACGAAATAAATAACCTAAGTATTCTTCATACATGGTGTGGTAAGTGTGGAGTTGAGGTATATTTATTTTATTTGCAATGTATTTTGCTGCAAGTAGGGTAGAAAATTCCGTTTGAGAATGAATCAAATTTGGTCTCCACTTTATAAGTTCATCTAGAATTTTATTGCAAAAGGGAACTTTAATTCTTGCATTGGGATAAACTCCAATGGAAAATGACTTTAGATAATATATATCTCCTACAATTTTTTCATAGCCAGTAGGGGATAACGTTAAGATTTTGACATCATGATTATTATTTTTTAATTCTTTATATAAATTATATGTTGAAGTAACAACTCCATTGATTGTAGGTAAATAAGTATCAGTGGTTATTAAAATTTTCATCTTTTATCTCCTAACCTAATTGGAATTTCATACAAGTGTATAAATCTTCATTATTAATTATTGTTTCCTAATAATAGATTAAAAAACTATATTATAATAAAAATAATAGCATCATTTAATAAGGCACTTGCTAGGAAATGAAGGTGGACATTTTATTAGATATTTTAGAAGGACTGATTAAAAACAAAGGACTTATAGTGGAAAGTTCATATTTATTTAAATTTAATTTTAAAGATTTATGATATAATTAAATAGAAAAATACAGAAATAAGGAGACATAAGGTATGAAATTTAAGACAATTGTAAGTAAACTATTAGTTGCAGCTTTTGCTATTTCTACAGTAATAGCTGTTCCGCTGCAAAGAGTTCATGCAGATGCTTATAAGGTTGTTACTTTAGGAGCTGATTTGACTGATGCCCAAAAGCAAGATATGCTTAAATATTTTGGTGTTAACAAAAATGAAGCTAATGTATTAGACGTAAATAGAGATGAGGAAATTAAATATTTAGCTAATATAGCTTCTGAAAAGGAAATAGGTACAAAATCCATATCCTGTTCTTACGTTGAACCTACAAATAGTGGTGGTCTAAATATATCTACACATAATATTTACTGGGTTAGTGATAGTATGATAAAGAATGCTTTAATTACTGCTGGAATAAAAAATGCCAATGTAAAGGCAGCGGCACCTTTCAATGTATCTGGGACAGCAGCTCTTACAGGAATATTAAAGGGTTTTGAAAATAGCAGTGCAGGAACAAAAATTGATGAAAATAAAAAGAAAACAGCTAATGAAGAATTGATGGTTACTGGTAATCTAGGCGAAAAAATTGGACAAGATAAAGCTGCTGGATTAATAAATGAAGTGAAAACAGAGGTTGTAAAAGATAAACCTAAAAGTGATGAAGAAGTAAAAAAGATAGTAAATGATGTTGTTAGTGGTTATAAATATAAATTAAGTCAAGACGATATTGATAAGATAACAAATTTAATGAAAAACATAAATAGTTTAAATTTAAATTTTAATGATTTAAAAGATCAATTAAATAGTGTTAAAAGTCATCTTCAATCAGTATTGCAGAGTGATGAAGCTAAAGGATTTTTCGCTAAATTATGGGCTGCCATTAGTAGTTTCTTCTCAAACATATTATCAAAGTAATTTAATTGCTGATTATTGGTATTCGCGAAATTGTTTTGCAAAAAGTTTAAATAACAAATGGTAAAATATAATTTTATTTATATTAATCTTGAAGTCATATATTTATTGGCTATAATAAATATATGACTTTAAATGTTTATTATAGAAATAATTCTAGCTAGGAGAATAAATTATGTCACAAATTAACTTGAATAGACTAAATTGTAAATCTATTAAAGAAAAGAACACTTTGTTTATGTGCTTTGTAATAACTTTAATTTTAATATTACTGGTAATCTGTTCAATAATAATTACAGAATATTTTAGAACTGGTCAAATACTCTTAGATATAAGAGCAATAAACTATGTTTATTCTATAAGAACTAAGGAGTTAAATAAATTTGCTATTGCGGTGACTAACACTGGTAATCCAGTATCAATTATTATAGCTACAATAGTGATAAGCTTGACTTTTTATTTTTTAAAAAAGAAAAAAGAATCAGTTTTTTATTTTTTGAATATTTTAGGAATATGGATACTTAATGAAAGCATTAAAACCATTTTTAAAAGACAAAGACCAGATATGATAAAGTTGGTTCATGCATCTGGATATAGCTTTCCAAGTGGCCATTCAATGGTTTTTATGACAGTATCACTTGTTCTTGTGCTATTAATTATAAATTATATATCAAATAGATACTTAGCATTTAGCTTAAGTTTGCTAATAATTGTATATGGATTCATGATTGGTATAAGTAGGGTATATGTGGGTGTTCATTACTTGAGTGATGTCATATCTGGTTGGACTTTTTCAGCTGTTTGGACTCTGATAAGTATTATAATATATAAAAAGACAGTAATTAATTCGGAGTCAGCAATAAATTATAATAATTCCGATATAAATAATAATTATTCAAAAAATTAAATATAAATTTAATTTTTATGCAAAAAAATAAAATAATGCAGCATTTTAGCAAAAAATTCTTTATACCTTTAGCAAATTTAGGTATAATGTAATATAAAAATGTAATTATAATTATAGTAGGGGTGAATAATATGAAAATCGAAGAAGTAATTGAAAGAATAAACTTTTTATATAAAAAAAGTCAAGGAGAAGGGTTAACTGAAGAAGAAAAGATTGAACAACAAAAATTAAGACGACATTATATAGATAATGTGAAAAGAAACTTTAGAGCTCAATTAGATTGTGTAAAAAGAGTTCCAGATAAAGATAAATTAAGCTAAGGGGAGAATACAAATGTCAGTAAGAGTAAATGATCTTATAAAAGATTTAAGTTTAGAAGTACTAAGCGCTGGAGAAAGAAATAATGAAATAACTGTAAGCGATATAAACAGACCTGGTTTGCAATTTTCAGGTTTTTATAATTACTATGCAAATGAAAGAGTTCAGGTGGTTGGTAAAACTGAATGGAGTTTTTTAGATGCCATGCAGCCTGATTTGAGACTGAAAAGACTTAGAAAGTATTTTGAGTTTGATAATCCTTGCACTATAATAACTAGAGGTCTGGAACCTCATTCTGAATTTATAGAGAGTGCGAAGCAAAATAAGAGATGGGTTCTAAGAACAGACAATCTATCTACAAGACTTATAAGTAAGATTATGAATTACCTAGATGATAAATTAGCACCAGAGACAAGATTACATGGTGTGCTAGTGGATGTATACGGTATAGGTATGCTGATTACAGGTGAAAGTGGAGTAGGAAAAAGCGAAACTGCATTGGAGTTGATTAAGAGGGGACATAGATTAGTAGCAGATGATGCAGTTGATATAAAACAAATAGATGGGGAACTATATGGTACTTCACCATATATTACATCAGGCATGATTGAAGTAAGAGGTATGGGAATAATTGATATACCAGCATTGTATGGTTTAAGTTCTATACTAAAGACAAAAAAAATAAATATTGTAACATATCTTGAACAGTGGAAAACAGATGAAAATTATGATAGACTTGGAATAGATAAGGAATATTTAAATATTCTCAATGTGCCTGTGAGAAAACTGACAATTCCAATTAGACCAGGAAGAAATCTTGCTGTGATCATTGAAGCAGCTGCAGCTAATTATAGATATAGTTTTATTACTAATGTTACTCCGGTAGATATCATAGGCCAAAGAATGTTAGAAGAAAAAGAAAGAAGGGAACATGATGGAGAGTAAAAAAGACATTAGGAAAAGTATTAAAAGTAAAAGAGCAGCATTAACAAATGATGAAAGAGAAAAGCTTAATAAAGCTTTATACGAAAAGACTATAAATAGTGAGTATTATAAAAATGCTAATACTATATTCGCGTTTGTTAGTTATGATACTGAAGTGGATACCCATAGTATTATTAAAAAGGCCCTAGAAGATGGAAAAACAGTATGCGTACCTAAGACTATATCCATGGAAGAAGGAATGTTAGCTATTAAGCTAAATAGTTTTAATGATATGGCTGAGGGCAACTATGGAATATTAGAGCCTAAACTTACAACTCCTAAAATAGAAGAAAATTTAATTGATTTAGCTTTTATTCCAGGACTTGCTTTTGACAAGCGAGGTGGAAGAGTCGGCTATGGTGGCGGATTTTACGACAGATTTATGAACAATATGAGAAAAGAAGCAAAAAAAATTGGACTAGCATATAGCTTTCAAATATTGGACGAGGTTCCAATGGAAAAGCATGATTTATTTATAGATGGAATAATTACTGATTAATGTGAAAAGGGGCAAATAGTTGCCCCTTTAAATATTGTTAAGCTTGTTTAAAAATAGTTCTATACCTTTTTCATCTAAAAATACTTCGCCTATAGTAGAAGAGTGTTTTGAATCATTATCAGATATGCCGTGAAAATCTGAACCTGCAGTTATAATTTTTTTATAGTCATTAGCATAATTCAGCAATTTCTTTGTATCTTTCTCGCTATTCATGGGATATATGGCTTCTATACCATGAAAAGGAAGTTTAAGAAGCTCTTCTAGGTTTATGTTTTTTATTAATACTGGATGCGCTAGTACAATCAAGGCATTTATAGATTGTAGAAGCTTTATTCCTTCTTCTGTACTAAGCTTTTTATTGGGGAAATAAGCTGGACTGCCTTCTCCGATAAACTTTTCAAATATATATTCCCAACTATAATCATAACCTGCCTCTATTATCGCTTTTGCAATATGAGGTCTTGCGACAACACCATGAGTATCCTTCAATATCTTTTCATAGTTAAGGTTTATATTAAAAAATTCATGTAAGTTTTCTACGATTTTTTTAGCTCTATATATCCTATAATTAGTTATATCTTTTAGAAAAATTCTAAATTCTTCATGTATTAGAGATACATCTTTAAAATATCCTAATACATGTACATTTTTACCATTATACAGAGTAGAGAGTTCTAAACCAGGTATAACTTTTACACCCATATTATTTCCTTCCTCTATTGCTTCTTCTACACCTGCTACAGTGTCATGATCTGTTACTGCTATTATATCTACTTTTTCTTTTTTGGCTAAGTTAACTAATTCCTTTGGTGACAGTTTACCATCAGAATTTTTAGTATGTAGGTGAAAATCACCTTTTTTGTACAATAAAATCACCTTCTTGTTAAATATACTGCAGTAACTATTATAAGCCCTCAGATATATGTTTGGCAAAAAGTTTTGCCTTGTCTTTTATATTATTAATTTTAAATATAGAATTAGGATCATTTGCTGTTTCAGTAATTATTGCGTAAGGAGGAAGTCTGAAACCTTTATTCAAATTTAAAGCACCAATAAGTTGTTTTGCCACGGAATCACTACCAGAGTTTCCAGATACAACAACACCAAAGATTGATTTATTATGAAAAGATTTTTTAAGATATAAAACTGTAAGTCTGTTTATTGTGGCGGTTAAATTAGCAGCAATGGCATCATTATAATTTGGACAGAGCCAAACTAAGCAATCAGCTTTCTCAATAGCTGGAAGCACATTTTCTGTCATAAAACCACCATAAAAACAACTGTTTTGTTTTCCGTAGTGAATACACAATTTATAGGAGCAGCCTTTACAATCTAGTATTTTGCCATTGTCAATTTGGATTTCGTTAATATTAAAATTGTTTAAATGTTTAGAAACCATACGCCACAATTCTAACGTATTTGAGACCTTATGTGGTGAAGAATATAGTACTATAATATTTTTCTGCATTTTATTGCTTTTAATAGAATTATATTCAGAAAGTCTTTTACCAAGTTTATTGCACAAATGAATAGATATATCTTTAAGGGACATCTGTAGAGTTTTTTGCCAGGTTAAAAAGTTCCTTAGGTCATAAGTAGCCTCAATTAATGGATGACCTATAAAGTTACATCCCATATTATTTGCCATAAAGATTATATCTTGTGCAGCCCTCTTTGTTCCAAGTTCATTTAAGCTGTAAATAAGAAGAGCTGCTGTAGAACCATAGAAAACATCATTGCCTCTATTCTTTAGTGAATTAAAAAACTTAAGCATTGGTAAGTCAAAGCCTGTAAATTCTAACTCCAGTGCGAACAATATTTTTTTATTTTTCAAAGAGCTGCAGTCTTCAATTTTTTTTATATACTCAACTGAAGTGAAATTTTCACTGAAGCTTTCTATCATAAGTTTAAGTTGTTCTGACAAATTTTCATTTGGAGCTATAATATACAGCATCTCCATATGCTCACCCCATATCTTATTTATAATACTGAATTATAAGTGTCCAATAATTTGTTGAAAAGTTTATTAGGCATATTTTTATAAAATTCAAGTTCTACGCCCTTTGGCAGTAATCGATTTCTGCATCCCATAAATTTCCCACCTATAAAGGTAGCACTATAATGCCAATTACCTTTTATAGTAGCTATAATAGATAACGCTCCAGAAGATAATGCAGGAGCTATATAAGGTTTAAATCCTATAGAACGAACCTCTAAATTAGCTTTTCGAGTTTTAGTTGTTAAATAGTCTGATATTTCTTCATTATAGTTATTAATGCTATCAGCAATTATGAGGCCTTCACCATGAGGACCAAAGGCTCTTCCTTCTTTTAAATAATGTTTGGACTCTTCTCTTTGCTTAGCATAATAACAAGCTCTAGCATTCATGACCCCAAGTCCATAGCCTCTTATTTTTTCAGGCAACAATGGTGTCTCCCCATCTAAAGAACCTTCAAAAGCTGATTTGCAAAGTAAATCAACAGGGTCTGAAACTACTGAAAATATACCTTTAAAATTTCTTTTAGACGCAAGTTCAGCATAATAGCGCACTATTTTTGAATTACCTTGAAATTGAACAAGTCGAACATCAGAAGCTTCTGTGCCTATTTCGGGAACACCAACAGATACACAAAAAACAAACATGTCACAGTTAAATAGATCATCTTCTTTAATATAGTATATATTAGGATAACTGGCGTCAAATTCTGGAGGTAAAATCTGATTACATTCATATTCCCATCTTTTTGCTTTTTTTTCATCTTTATCATATATATTAATTCGAGATATGCAATCGCTGCCTAATAATCTGAGTCCTGTAACTAGTGTTCCACCAACATCTCCGAGACCAACTACTGTTATATTCCATTTGGCTAAATCTTTTTTAGTGTCAGATAGTACTTGAAAGGAATCCTCAAAGGCTTCCTCCCAATTTGTGTATTCTGTATTTATAGAGATAACGTTTCTATCAGCTATATGCTTTAGGAGCCAATTAGGTATATTTAAGTTGTTGTTATAGGTATATTTTAACATATTTAAGCTTTCTTTATCAATAAATAGGTTCTCGGGAGATGTAACATAGTAAGATCTCTTGGATTTTTCAGGATTAATACTATTTAATGTAAAGATCTCTCCAGTAAAATTCTTAGCATGTTCTTCAGTAATTTCTTCAAAATCGTACTTTCTATTTGAAATTAACAATCTATTTTTAAATTTATAGTAAAGTAAGTCTTTAGGCATAAAGCAACACAACCTTTCGCTAAAATTTAATGCAAATTATTCAAATGCCTGGCTCAATCTTAATAAAAGTTCAAGATCATTTTTAAGATAACTTGACGGATTTAGATTTAAATTGTAATCCACATTTTCTCCATGTTCTGGACATCTAGGTATTGTAAGTACTTGGCCTAAGGAACCTAAGGTTAAGTTTTTCTCATGTATTGTATGAAATTCATCCTCTAATACTTCTAATATACGAATAGAGTTTTCTATACATGCCTTCGATAAATTATATATCGAAGTTTTTGAAGCTTTTCTAATAAAAGCAGGGTAAGTGTATGGCAAAATTAAATTTATAGATGGTAAAAGGTTTCTTTCAGGATAAAAGCCTCTCCATAAAGCATCTCCTCCTATAAAAGGATATAATGCATTTTCGTTGAACCATATCTTAAGTCTAGGGATAAAATATACGCTATCAATCTGTCTGTTTTGAATATCCATTAAATCTTTTCCTCTTCCAGATAAAACCCCGACAATAATTTTTTGAACCTTTACATCTTCGTTTTTGAATATGGGATCTAGAGCTTTCATTCTATATCCTTTGTGAAGTAAATCATCGACAAGTATAACAGGGCGATTAAAGGATTTTATCATTTTTACTTGAGTTTTTAAATCAAGATAATGAGGAAATTCTCCAATTACAAACTTTCGCATATCGGGATAAAAAAGTTTTTCAGTATGAAGAGATTTAGTTACTGTATTTGGTATTACATATCTTCTGAGGATATCTCCATAGGGCACACACATTGCTGGACCATTCTTTTTAGGAACAACTGTTTCAGTGGGAACATCATTTTCCTTGCATATCTTTCTTATCACATTTTGATATACAAAATTAACATCAAAGGAAATAAGCAATTCTCCAGGATATAATTCGGTAATAGCTTCCCTTAATTTTTTTCTAGAAGCAGCAAGCACAGATTTTATTCTTGGATTACTTCTAAAAGGTTCCTTAATTATATTCTGTACATCAAGATTTAGGATACAAGGAGAACTCATATTAACAGCGTATACAGGACAATACTCATCACAAAATGGTATTTTAACAAATCCGTTTTCTTTAAGTAAATTATATACATTTTTCGAACAAAATTCGATATCAAATGTATTTTTAAATATAGCATATTCATAATCCTTTGAAATACATAAAGTTAATGTTTCTGTAAGAAGAATTTGTTCTAGATCAGTGTTTTTGTCACAATTCTTTATATATAATCCATCAATCATTATAATTCTACCTACACTATTCTCACGGATGTACTGAGATACTTCTGAGTTTCTAAATTCATAATATAATGTAGCGGAACGAATCCAATGAAAAACAGAAAATCCCAAGATTTCATTCGTAATAGTGTTTTTAAGTAACATTATTCTAGCTGAAGGTTTTGAAGATATACTTACAAGTTTATCTTTAAAATTTTCATTTGCATCTGGTACACATTTACTTAAAGTCTCTAAAACATTTGTTGAGAAAAAATCTATAACTTCTGTATCAAGCCAAGGTGATTTTATTATAGATTTATCCTGAGATTCTCTCTGATAAAATCCATTATCATAAATATATTGCTGTGATAACGGATCTACTAAACTTGAAATATCTCTATTTTCGTCAATATAGCTTCGTATCTGTGTAGAGCTTAACTCAGAATATTTAGATGAAAGAGTAAGTACGATGATATCTTTTTCTATATTCTTTACTGCAGTATTAAATTTTTTACTTTTACCTCTCTCAAAAATTATATGGGAGAAGGTATGGATAGAATTTTCGCTTCTTGGCAACTTATAACTTGAGGCATTTAGGAGAACATCGCTTCCTATAGCTATATATACCTCAGACTCTTTAAAATTTTCTCTTAAAACCTTTAAATTTTCTGGGTTTGCTATATTTGTAGGAAGAATATCTGGATAAATAAATATATCAAGTTCATCTGAAATAGACATATTAACTAAATTTCTTCTTAAAAGACTTGGAAGAGTCTTTTTAGACCAGGAAAATTCATCTATTGCTAAATAAACCTCAAAACCTAAATCTCTTATATGCTTTGCTATTTCCTTGTGACTGAGAGAAAAAGGATCAAAGGTTCCAGGAAAAAATGCTATTTTTTTAGGCAATGGTATAACTAGTTCACCATGAAAAAAATTAAAATCTGATATAAATCTATATATATGATTTAAGCTAGCAGACCTTGTTAAAAATAAAAGATCTGAATTCTTTTTGCTAGTTATTAAAGTAAGAACCTTTTTGGCTATCAATTTAAATATAAAAGCTTTTTTTCTCAAATCAAGATAAGAGGCGCCAAAAATATCCTTTCCTATAACACTAAAGGCTGCTTGTTTAACTTGAAAATTGTAGTTTCCAAGTCCATTTAAGAGGATACCAAGCATTCTGTTTAATCTTTTATTGTAAGAAACTTCACTTTCTTCAAATCTGTGCTGATATAAATCATAATAGGATATAGTTATAGCTATAGTTTTTAATATTAGTGATTTTAAGTTAATATTAGAGCTTTTAATTTTCACAATACAGTCACTTATAGTTTCATCTAATTCTTTTGGCTGAAGCCATAAGATTGCCTGACCTGCGTACCTTGGAATATACTCAGTAAACTTGTTTCCTTCTATCTCTAGAGCTCTTATTAATTCAACTGCAACTTCATTTCTTTCTGCCAGTGTTAACTGCGACATTATTTTTAAAATTGCATTTCCCGCACGGTTTCTTACGCTTTCCACTGCACTTACCTTTAACAAATTGCAAAAATGTATAGCTGTATGAAGACCGGAAGATTGAGGATTGTTTAATACATAATCTAAAAGTAATTCTACTTGATTTCGTTTTCTAATCCAATCAGTTGCAGTTTTTAAATTGCTTAAAAATATTTCAGTAACGTTTTTTTGAGTTAATTTACAGTGATGTTTAAATATTTCTATATTGTTCTTTATATTTAATGACATATTTATTTTATAAAGTAATAAATTTTCAGCAGGAATTTTACTTTTAGTGGTTATATCAGAAAAATAATATCTAAGTTTTTGAATAATTGGATTTTCTGTTGGCAGTTCTTGAATAAAATGGAGCATGGTTTCCAAAGCTTCAAGCCTGGTAGTAATGCTTCTCTTTTTCAATTTAGAGAATACATAGGAATATATTACATCCAAATCATCATCATAAGCATCTAGTGGTATGTACTTTGCAGTTTCTAGCAAAAATAATTCACAATCACTTCCTTTGTAGCTTTCATCTTTATAAAAACTAAATATTATATCCTTATAATATTTAAAATAAGAACGTTTTCTACAGTTTGTAAATAGAGAATTAACCATTATGCTTATACTATAACCAATATTAAACCTATGAGAAGATATAACTTTATGTCCAGGGTATAGCATTAATTCAAAGTATTCTTGTAACAAATCAAGGCTGCATAGAGAGCAAGTATCTACAGTTACATTTTCAGGTAGTTCTTTTCTGTATTCTTCATCATAAATTGCAATTAGATTTCCTATTATCTCAGAGCAGTGTCTCCTTATGTCATCTTCAGGATGTATTAGATTTTCATATAGAAATTTTATAGTCTGAAGTTTTTGCTTTTGAGTAAGGTATGTTGAATATTCCTGAAATATCCTTATATACTCTCTTAAATTTTTCCAATCCTTTTCGCTTCGAGCCATTTCAATTATAGCATCAAGTGAGTATTCATCACGGAGTTGATGCATCAAATTTATATTATCATTTATAGAAAGATACTTTAAGTTCTTTACTATATCTTCCCCTTGAAGTAGTGTATAATGAGGTTTCCCTTTATTTATAAGCGTAAATTTTGATTTAGGTTCAACATCTATGCCTAAATTTATTAGGAAATCCTCAAAGTTTTTTAATTTGGCATAGACTCTTTTATATCTCTTACTTTTTTCTCCGTTAACGTTCTCTAGCTTATTTAAAATTATATAAAAGGAGTCCTCAAGTGAATATACTTTCATTCTAGCCTTACCATTTATATATTCATCTTTTACTCTAAAGTCAGAATATATAAGAAGAAGAGACTCTAAAGATAGATTTTCAAGTTCAAGGTCCCAAGTAGAGTGATTAATAGCTATATTTCTTATATAGTTTATTCCATATCTTTTAAACCATTCATCTGTATAATAATAATGAAGTCTAGGAACACGCTTTAATTCAGCGCCTTTACAGCCATATTTACCTATGTCATGTCCTCCAGCAGCACCAGAAACTCTTCCTAAATCGACGGGTATACCTATGGCTTTTGCTTGACGTGCTATTACTGTAGAAAGATAATGAACACCACATACATGTTCAAGGGTAGTGAAGCCCGTTAGTTCACCGTTTATTTTCATCATTTCGTAAGTGTAATTGCCTTTGAAAGCTTTAATAAATTTTTTATATTCTTCTGGATGTTCCAATTCGTTCTCTTCTTGAAGAGTTAAAAAATTCATAGGATATAAGCTTTCGAAACTTCCATCTGAAGAGATTTTCTGAATATCACAAATTACCCGAAAGATTCTTAGAAACAGTTCACAAGGAAGTATCAATTCCTCTAAAAGATCTATAGATACAGTTTCTGGAAAAGCCTTATTTAAAGTATATTGATATATGTAATTGAGCCAGTCTTTAGGGACATTTTCCTTTGCTAATTTATTAAGAAAAGGAAAACATATATTTAAAGTTCCTTTAGCTGTGAAATTCATATTTTCTATTAAATCCTTTAAAGCTGAAGAAAAATCTTTATTTCTAACATATTCATCGATAATTTTCTTTTCAATATTATATTTTTGAAGCCATTTAATGCTTGTAAGTTTCCTTATAATCCTGTTATATACCTCAATAAAAGATAAGTTATTCATGTTGACCTCCTTAATATATTGGTTACAAAAATTATATACTTTTAATAGATGTTTTGAAAGGTGTTAGCGTAAAATTTTAAAAATAATAAGAATTTTGATAACTATTAATTCTTAAAGTATTAAAAAAGTATATAAAAATAGCCCTGGATATTTCCAAGACTATTTTTGTTAGTTCTAGTTAAAAATTAAACTTAGTCATATGATCTAACTATATGTTTACTAAAATAAGCTTTGAAGTTCATTTGTATCTTGTTTGAGCTGCTGTTCTGGATTAGTAAAAGCATTATACCATTGCTTGTTAACTGCTATATCTGATAAAGAATAGTGTTCGTTAAGTGAATTAGTCAACTGCAGTTTTAATAATTCTCTTAACTGAGGATTAGTTGTTTCTGTAATTACTGTAGCTAGACTCAAGATATCAGATTTCGATATTGTAAGTAATTCTAAGGCTATTTCTTTATCATAATTTTTGCGATTTTCGCTATTGTTATTATTGGGTTTATTGCTGTTGTTACTATTATTATCACTATTGGTATTATTATCATTATTTTTATTATTCGTCATAATGTTTTTACATGCATTATCTATCCAAGACATTGATTTATCTCCTCCTAACTAGAACTATTTTGACTAGAATTTCCTCCGCCTTCTTGAGGATTTTGGTTATTCTTGTTAACTTGGTTTTGATTATCTTGGCTTTGATTACTTTGATTTTGAGTGTTTTGATTTTGATTACCTTGATTTTGAGCGTTTTGATTCTGGTTATTATAGGAATTATACTGAGTGCTTATAAAGTTTTGTATTTGTTCTATAGCTGTTTTTTTAGAATTCAAGCACTGCTGCATATAATTTTTTAATTCGTTATCATTAACCATCGATATATTTGCTTGGGTTCTTTTTAAGCTTACTATTTCACCACTTATTAATTCATGCAGTTCCAACATTTCATGCGGAGCTAAATTAGTATTGTTCTGCATAAATTATCACCTCCCTTATTTATGTTATTTTTCTCTAAATACTTACTTAATATCCATGGAAAAAAATCTATAATTTTTAACTTTTATTAATATATTGTTTTTAAAATATAAACAATATATTAATAAAAATATAGTAGAATTTAAATAAAGAAACTTGAAGAGGTGAAACTATGAATAACAAATTAATTAAAGAAATAAAAGACTACATGATTTCTATTACAGTTGCATTAGTAATAGCTTTATTATTCCATACTTACGTATTTGCTAGAGCTACTGTTCAAGGTCCATCTATGCAACCAACACTTCATAACAATGATATATTATTCTTAGAAAAAATAAGTACAGAAACATCAAATGTTAAACGAGGACAAATAGTTGTATTTGATTCCAAAGATGAAAATGGAGACTATTATATAAAGAGAGTAATAGGTATAGCTGGAGATACTGTGGAAATAAAAAATGGTCATGTCTACTTGAATGGATCCATGTTAAACGAAAGCTATTTAAGTTCTAATAACATAACTGAACCTTCAACAGATGAATCAAAATATATTGTTCCAGATGGATGTGTATTTGTATTAGGAGATAATAGAACTAATAGTAAGGATAGTAGAGTTTTAGGACCTATAAAAATAAAAGATTTGAAAGGACACGCTGTAGTTAGAGTGTTTCCATTTAATAAGGCAACAGTGTTTTAAAATTACATAAAGCCGTATTTTGAAATGGGCTGTCCTAAAACTAAGTTAGTTTTATTTAACGACATAAAAGTTCAAAATATAAATAAATAAGTCATAAGTTACAAAAAATAGAGTTTTTTCATTTAATTTAATAGATTAATAATTTGAAAAAAGCATAAACTTATAATACAACAATGGTAGTACAAAACAAAAAAATTTTAAGGAGGAATTGACTTATGGCAAATAGAAGTAATAGAGCATTGGTACCTCAAGCTAAGGAAGGATTAAACAAATTTAAAATGGAATCAGCTAGGGAAGTTGGAGTAGATTTAAAGGAAGGTTATAATGGAGATCTAACTTCAAGAGAAGCTGGGTCAGTAGGCGGAAACATGGTTAAAAAAATGGTAGAAGCTTATGAACAAGGTTTAAAGTAGAACATAGCTGATTTAAAAGCCAGGTGGATTATTCTACCTGGTTCTTTTTATAATGAAACATATGGGAAGAAGTTATACCGTAATAATGTTTATTGTAATTTAAAGGAACAGTTAAACAAAATAAGAAATATAATAAAATATATATTATGAATTGGAGATTATGGGAACTTTATCAATAGTAGAATAATAGCTTTTTTAACTTTTTTGGCATAATACTTGAAAAAAATTAATATTTTATAACAAAACCATTTTAAAAAGTTTATGAGGTGAAGTGCAGTGAGTGTACAAATATATCAAAACCCAGATTTTAAAATTTATAAAGCTGGAGATGGTTATATAGTTCACAACAAGCATAAGAATTTTAAAGATGGGCACACACATGTAAAAAACTACGATATCTGTATGATTATGATAAAATTAATAGAAAGAAAGGAGATGCCCAAAAGCAAAAATAGATATTTTATTCAAAGCCTCATAAGAATAAGTAATGATAAGAAGTATATAAGTAAAATACTAAAATGTGTTCAGTAATCTCAGGATTTTTCCTGGGATTTTTATATTGTATACTTAAAATAAATATGTCAATAATCTTA